>CAYNUG010000001.1:0-110237 GCA_964400545.1 uncultured Clostridia bacterium
TATTAGAAGTTAACTCTGAAACCGAACTGGAAAACTCCTGGGTTCAGAATTCTAAGAGGCTCATTAAAGTTAGTAGCCTTATAGTTTGTTTCAACAAGCAGTGTCGTACTATTGTTGGTTACGTTATAACCATCAATGAAGAATGTTGCTGTAACTGTATCTGAAACCTTAAATGTTTTCTCAAGTCCGAGTGAAACCATCCAAAATGACGGAAGTCTATCATCTCCGAATTTAAGACCTGACTTGTACATATTTGTCCAACCAAGTCCCATTCCTCTTTTTGTTCTTTCATGGAATGGAAGAACATAACCTTCTCTTGCCTGGAAAACACCTGTTACACTGATTCCCCAAGGAAGTTGATAGAGTCCTGAAAACTTGAACTGCCATCTGGCATTAACATAAACTCCGGAGAGTCCTGATCCGCCTGATGCCGGTGCTCTTACACCACCATTGAAATAATCAAAGTTTGTAAGATCGCCTTCATTAAATTCTGACTTATCATAATGTGTTGTCCAATCTGCATATGTGAACGATGCATCCAACATCCATTTGTTGGAAAGCTTTTTCGAGAAGATAGCCTGAAGGGCCATATATTCATAATAGGATGAGCTGGAATAGTTTGTGTAATATGTGTAAATGGGTTTAGCATATCTGTTATAGATAGGAGCTGTCGTACCATCCTCGAATGTATATGTACCTGCATAATAGTTTGACGGACTATCAAGTGTTCCGTCTGCGAAGAGACCTATGCCATTTTCAAGATTGTGATTCTTTTTGTAAAAACCAGTGATCCCGATTGCAATGTCATCTCCAAGTGCCTTCTCAAATGATACTGAAAGCTCATCAAGAAGAGGTGAGTTGAAGTTAGCATCCGTTTTATTCTTCAGCCAACCTGTTGCAGGATCAACGGCATCTGCATTTGTCCAGTAGTAGAAGTTAGAGAGTTCTGTATAGTTAATCATGTTATCATGATTAGCATCAGACCAATATACATCTGCTTCTCTGTAAGGCATAAATCTGGAAGTCAGATTATTACCACTCTGTCCACCATATCTTGCAACTGACATTTTCACAACGTTCTTACCATTACCACCGATGTCATATGTGAATGACAATCTGGGTGAAATAACAGTATATTCCTGAGGTGATTTGCCCTTGGAAACGGTCATTGGTCCAAGAATATTTGAGTATAAAGCTTCACCATGATGCGGGCTTCCTGGTTCATACCAAGTGAATCCCTGCTGGTCCTGACCATTGAGCTGTCCGCTCTCTTTGTCATATCTGACTCCGAGATTAACAGTAAGTTTACCGAATGTTGCGGTATCTGATGCATAAAATGAAACTCTTTCGAAATCTGCATTGTAAAATGCATTAGGAATCAACCATGCGCCCCAAGATAATGGATTACCGGGTCCGCCATAAGCTTCACCAAGATAGAATGCTATCCTTTCATTAGGATAGAATGTCTGTGATGTTGTTGTTCCCTGATAATAGTCAACACCAAATCTGATCTCATGATCTCCACCCATAAGTCCTTCTGCGAAGTAGTTACCGTTAAGTGACACATTGAGAGTGTTCCTGTCAGTGATATAATGATAAAGAGCTCCTTTATATTCTCTGGGAGCGAGATAGAATTGCCATTCATTACCTGCGTTGATGTTATCAGCATTAATATCTGCACCACGCGGGTCAAGAATAAATCCACCGTTTGTATAAGCAAACTTGGCTGTTAACATAAGATTGCCCAGTACCTGCTGCAATGATCCTGTATAAACCCAACCCGGACCATCCTGGTCAAGCAAACTTCCTGCATCCTGCTGCGCTCTCGAAAGAACTGTTCTTCCCCATTTCTTCTTGGCATCATGTGAAAGATGAAAATCACCGGATGTATTACCAGCCTGGAAATTCAACTTTGCATAAGCAGAAACCAACCATGTGGAATCTTCATCTCCAACAAGTGTTCTTGCATGGATATCCTGGATTGCATATGATCCGAAGAACCATAATTTATCCTTTACGATAGGTCCACCAAAATTAACACCATACTGATACAATCTGTTGATTCCGGGTGAAACCCAACCCTGATCCTCGTAATAAGAAGGAACATCCTGATCCATTTCCCATGCTGCGTCTTCTACATATAAATGGAAGTCTCCACCATATCTGTTTCCTGCTCTCTTTGAAACGAAGTTCAACTGAACACCACCGGTCTGTGCTGTAATATCATTGTTACCCAATGTGATCTGAAGTTCCTCATATGAGTTAATGTTCAGATATGCGGGGGCAGCTCCGATTGCAGACGGGTCTGTGATGTTTGCGCCATCAACATTCCATGTCGTATCATCATTTGATGCACCATGACCATAGAATGATGACTGCTGGCCTGACTCAGCTCCACCAACATCTTCTCTGTCGAGCATCATGCCGGGAACCAAGTTCATTATTGTCCAAGGGTTCCTTGCAGTAGGAAGTGATTCGATCATTTCCTTTGATACGTTGACTGAAACTGTTGTCTTCCTTGTGTCAACTGTGCTGGCTTTACCTTTAACTTCAATAACTTCTTTTAACTTTGTCGTTTCCATCTGTACGTTAAATGTCTTGTCCTTACCAACATACAGTCTGATCCCTTTCTGAATTACCGTCTTGAACCCTTCGAGTTCAAACTTTAATTCAATGTCTCCCGGAGGAATGTTAAGGAATCTAAAATTTCCCTGTTCGGATGTAACTGTAACTCTTTTACCGATAACTTCACCGGTCAGTGTTACTGCTACTCCGGGGATTGCTGATCCATCAGGCAATACTACGGTTCCGTAGATGTCCGATGATGCTCCCTGTGCGAATGACAGTCCACTAAGAACTGCAATTGCTACGAGCAGTGTGAATAACTTTTTCATATAAACCTCCTTTAAGTTTATGGACATATAAGTAGCAAAAATGATACCAAGTTTATATAACACCTATATATTTGAATAAAATCTATTTTCAGCATTATTAATCCAATAATTTGGACACATTCTGCAATAAGATGAATAAAGATGCACAGTTTGGAATGTTCTTATACAATTTTACATTATTTCTGAAAGGAATACTGGCCTTCAGTGAAAAACCTGATCCCTATTCAATTTGTTAAAATTTGAAATTGTTGCTTAATTAATGTAGAATATTTTTCTATCTCCAGGAGGAAATATGAACACAAAAGTAATAAAAGTACTATTGACCATATTAGCATTATTTGCAGCAGCTCTTATAGGAAGCGAAATAACACCACTACCAAAGGGAGTTTCGATCTACCGCCTCGATAACGGGATGGAAGTATTATTAATAAAGAATCCAGGCCTTCCAATGACAGGTGCCAATATGGTCGTCAAAGTCGGCTCTGCGTATGAAACTTTTGCATCAAGTGGAATGAGCCATATGCTCGAGCATCTCCTTTTCAATGGAACAAGTTCCAGAACACAAAAAGAATTGTATGACGATACAGACAGCATCGGAGGATACAACAATGCAAATACATCCAACTATTTTACCAATTATATGATGGTGACTCCTTCAGAGAATTTTGAAAAAGGACTTGAGATCCAGGCGGATATGTTGTTCAACTCTATTCTCCCCAGGAAAAAATTCAAAAAAGAGAAGGGTATAGTTCTGGAGGAGATATCCAAGAGTCTGGCAGAACCGGACGAACAGCTGAATAGAAATTTGATCTCGATAATCTTCAAAGGACATGCTCTCTCTTTGCCCACGCTCGGGACATACTCTACAATCAAATCCATGAGCAGAGATGACGTCTATAAATTCTATAAGAACAATTATGTCCCCAACAACATGATCCTGAGTATCGTTGGTGATTTTAATACAAAAGAAATGATGGGCGTTGTCAACAGGATCTACGGAAATCAGAAAACTTCAAATGTGATCAGACCTGACTACAGTGAGTTAAAGACAGGTTTTAATATTCCTTCAAAAAGAGAAGATGCCACCGGGACTTTTAACAGGTCTTATAACGGCAAAGATACCGTCTTACAGAAATTTTTCATGATAAATAAAAAACTGGGGCCGGCATATATTAAACTTATTGAAATATCCTTACGAAAGGAAACCAGGAAGATAAATTTACTTTTAAGAAAAAAATATCCCGACCTGGTAGGAAAAGCGAATCTTACTCTTCATGCAACTCCCGTAAAAAATTTCATTGAAGCAAAAGTAACTTTGAAGAAGAGCAACAAGCTCGATCAGATATCAGGTGATATAGGATCCTTTATGAGTTCTGTTGATCTTACACTGGATGAAACTTCGACCAGAACGGAAATGCTGAAATCCAGGACAGACTTCCTTAAGAACATCGAAAAACCTCATATGTTTGGGATCTTCAATGCTTACTATTTAGCTGTAAACGGGATAGAACCGGTACTTTCTTCATATATGGGATACAGCTTCCGATCCATTTCCAAAGATCTGAGAAATATCAAATTAACATCATCTGCGATCACTTTGATCCAGAATCCACTACCCGGGAATATTAAAGACAAGGTTGGAACAGGCTCGAGAACAAAATTATTTTACAATTCTGAGAAAGGCAAATCCCTGATAATCACAAATAATGGAGGATCAAACCTTCTTGCAATCCATTATTTGTTCAAACATAAAGCAATGTACGAATCTCAATTCGGGAAAGATATAGCAAAAATACTTCACCAATGTTTCGGCAACAGACTCAAATCTGAAGAAATTATGAAAAAAACAGCCCCTTTCGGACTTACCTACAAAGTTAATGATAACCCTTTCTTCCCGATGGATGACATTTATATGCATCCCGATTTTGGATATATCAGGGTGGAAGGGTTGGCAGATGATGTCCCGGCTGTGATCGGGATCCATAATTCAGAACTATTTGATTTCAAACCATCAGAGGCTGAATTTAATAAAGCTCTCGCAGAAGTGAATAGAATGTTCTCTCCGATGATGATGCGGGGAAATATTGCAAAAAAGATCTTCGATAAAGAATATAACTCACAATTATTTGTTGAAAATAAATACAAACCGGGAAATAGGAAGATCACTTATGACAATTTGATAAAATTTTCTGAAAAATATTTCAGACCGGAAAACATGATAATCTCAGTTTCATCTCCGGAAAAAATTGAAACAATAGATAAATTGTTCAGTAAATCCTTTACAGGAAACAATAATAATGAACCAGATGCATGGGACAAGGAATTCAAGATGAGGGATAAACCTGTAAAAATAGAAAAGGACGGCAAGGGGAAAAGATCCTATCTCTTCTGGGGTTTCACTAAAAAATTCGATCCTGAAGATGAAGTTGCTCTCAAAGCCTTATCTCTTTACATGTCCGATACCATTGTTTTTGATATCCGAGAGAAGAGAGGGATGGCATACAGAATGAGCGCAGGGATAAAGATTAAAAATGGGAAAGCCATATTCTTTATAAATATGGGGACACGCACAAAAAATGTTGATAAGATAGTTCCCGAATTTCCGGGGTTCTTCAATACAAAGAATATCAACAAACTGACCGAAAAAGAATTGAACAAACTGGTCAATATGTATCTCGGCAGAATGAAATTCAGGAGACTCTCCAGCATAAACAGAGCATACTATTTCGCACACTCACTTTATTTTCACAAGGACATCAACAGCGATTCCAAATTCTTTTCAAAATTGAAAAAGATCACAGTGGAAGATATAAAAAAAGTCGCAAAAAAATATATGGTTGCCAAAAATCCTATTTCTATAATTATCCGGTAATTTCGTTCAGGATGACGGTGAAGGCTCCCCTGGGATCCTTACTGGCGGTGATGGGTCGGCCGATAACAAGATAATCTGCTCCGGCCTCAACTGCCATTTTTGGAGTGAAGACCCTTTTCTGATCCCCCTTTGCTGCCCAGTGAGGTCTGATACCCGGAGTCACCAATTTTATTCTTTCCCCCAGTTTTTCCTTTAATATTTTTATTTCTAGTGGAGAACACACAAATGAATCAAGCCCCGAATCGAGCCCCAATCTGCAGAGTTTTAGCACAGCTTCTTCCGTTCCGTCATTAATGCCGGTCTCTGCAAGATCTTCATCCGAAAAAGAGGTGAGGACAGAGACTCCCAGTACTTTCATATCTGCAGAATCTTCAGCTGCAAGCACTGCTTTTTTTATCATATCCCTCCCTCCACTCAAATGGATCGAAATAAATCGCGGGTCATACATTAGTGAAGATTTGACAGCCCAGAAAACTGTATTAGGTATGTCTTTGAATTTGAGGTCCAGGAAAACATTTTTTTTCTTCTCTTTAAGCAACTTCATGATCTTGGATCCATATTTCATAAATGCCTGCAGCCCCACTTTATAAAAAACAGCCTCATTTAAGGTCTCAACAAAAGACTTTGCAACTTCAAACCTGTCAAAATCAAGAGCAACAATTATTCTTTCTCTCATATCTTCAGGCCTCCTCTTATTTCCTCAAGACTTTTGATCTTAAGTTGATCCATCAATTCCATAGTTTCATTTATGATCCGGACAGATCCGGTAGGTTCTACAATATTAACGGTTCCCGTCTGAACAGCTGCAGCCCCTGCAAGAATGAACTCAAGTACATCTCTCCCTGTCATTATCCCCCCTATCCCAATAACAGGAATATCAACAGCATTAGCGACCTCCCATACGATCTTCAGCGCAAGAGGCTTGATGGCAGGCCCGGATAATCCTGCAAAAAAGTTCTTGAATACAGGTCTCCTCTTTTCTATGTCAAGAGCAAGCCCGAGAAAAGTATTGACAACAGAAATCGCATCCGCACCCGCCTCTTCAGCCGAACCCGCAATAGCGGCAATATCTGAAACATTAGGTGAAAGTTTTACGATCAGTGGTTTTTTTGTATTTTCCTTCACAAGTTTGACCACCCTACCGGTGTCATGTGGGCTCTGTGCAGGACAGCTGCCTCCCTCCCTCACATTCGGGCAGGAAATATTCAACTCCAACATTGCAACTTCTTCCATATCATCAAAGATACTGGCAACTGCAAGATATTCTTCATCAGAACCGCCACAAACATTAACGATGATCGGAGTAGATGTTTTCAAAGCCACATCTTTGATGATCGTGGTAAGACCTTCGGCACCTGGTCCGGCCAGACCTATCGAGTTAAGAAGACCGGAATAGGTTTCCCTTATCCGTGGAGGATCATTACCTTCCCTCTCTTCCAGATAAACCCCCTTCATCACAAATGCGCCGAGAAGATCAAGATCGAAGAACCGGAGAAATTCGCCACCGTATCCAAATGTACCCGATGCTGGTATAACAGGATTTTTCAGTTTTATAAATCCAAGATCTGCAGTCAGGTCAGCCATTCAATATCCTCCATCCTGAATACAGGCCCATCTGTACAAACCTTCTTGTATTTTCCGTCACTGCCCTTCACGGCACAGCTGTGGCATACTCCGAAACCGCATCCCATATAGGCCTCCAGAGAGACAAAATTCCGGATATCGAGAGATCCGATTTCTTTATTCAATGATCTGAGCATTCCTTCAGGACCACAGGAAAAAGTAACGCTAATCCTGTTCCTTTCAACTATATTTTTTATATCAGTAGTAACAATTCCTTTTTTATATCCGGAGCCGTCATCTGTATAGAAAATCGTTTCTGTTAAAGGAAATCTTTCTATTTCTCCTGTGAAATTAAGATCGGATCCAGATCCGGCCCCATAGATCAATGAAACATTGTTCGACTCCGAATACCTTTCAAGTGCAAAATAAAGAGGAGCTATCCCTCTCCCTCCACCTATTAAAAGCAGATTTTCTCCTTCATATCCGGGAAAAGTATTGCCGAGGGGACCGATAGCCATCACTTTATCACCCTCCCTTTTTAATGCCATGAGATTACTTCCCCTTCCAACTACCTCATAGTAAATATAAAAATAGGGGGGATCAGTCTTGAATATTCCGAAAGGTCTCTTTAAAAGAGGATCGTGCCCTCCTGAAACAGCAACCATTACAAAATTTCCGGGTTCACTGTTTTTTGATATATATTCCGATTCTATCTTCATAAGATAATATTTTCCCCGGACAACAGTGTTGGAGGCTATCCTGCATTCTTCTTCTATCATACTCGAATTATCCCATTGTGCAGGTCGAAAGTAAACCCGGATAGATTGTAATAAAAACCGTATTTCATTAAAATATCACAGATACATCAAAATGAAAAAAATTAATACTAAAGTGAATGAAGTGACGGTTTTTCTAAATAAGGTAAAAATCAGGAGACAGAATGAAAACGAAAATTAAAAGAAAAGATCTTGAAAAGTGGGCTGACTTTATTCTTGACCACTCACTGGGTGGCATAACACCAGAAGATGTTGTTATGATCAAAGGAGAACATATAACCTGGCCTCTTATATCTGTTCTGCAGGATAAGGTTTTCAAGGCCGGTGGAATCGCTGATGTGAATATTGTGGCCCCGGATAACAACAGAGGTCAGGTATGGGGTGCTTCAATTACAAAGTACGGCTCTGTCGAACAGATTGGCCGAATCCCCATCTGGCACAAAATAAGATATGAGTTAATGACAAAATATATTGAGATCCTCGGATCTGAATCACCAGACCTCTTTGCAAATCTACCGGAACAAACTTCAGCAGAACTAAACAGAGCCGATCTCCCGTTCAGAAAAACACGTCTCTCGAAGAACTGGATCCTTACATTGTTCCCGACCAAAGCATTTGCGGATATGGAAGATATGTCACTTGAGGAGTACACCGGGATAGTTGTCGGCGCATCAGTTACAGATCCTGCATTTCTTGAAGAAGTAGAAGAACCGATCCACAATATTCTTGATCGTACAAACAAATTGAGGATCGAAACAGAAGACCCATCATCTTTGGAAATTCTTAAGTTAGAGATGGATATTTCAGGAAGAAATGTCATAAAATGCACAGGGCTTAGAAATTTTCCTGATGGAGAGGTCTTTACAAGCCCTGATGCCAATTCAGTTGAAGGCGAAATATTTGTTGATCTTCCGGTTTATTACAACGGGGTTACTATTCAGGGGATCTATTTGAAATTCGAGAATGGTGTGATAACAAAATATAATTCCAATCAAGGATTTGAAACTCTCAGAAAAATCATTGAGACTGACGAAGGTTCTCACAGACTCGGAGAAGTTGCACTCGGGATGAACAGCGGATTGAGGAAAGCTCTTAAGCACCCGTTGTTCGTCGAAAAAGTAGGAGGTACACTCCATATTGCGATAGGGGACTCTTATCCTGAATGTTTTGTGAATGACCCCGGAGCTCCGAAGAATCATGCAAAACTTGAGATCTTCTACATGGAGGGAAAAGCAAACAGGTCTTCCCAACATGTGGATATCGTAACAGATTTCAGACCAGGAGGATCGGGCAGAGCAGTCTGGCTCGATGACACACGGTTAGAGGTAAAAAATAATATATGGATAGTTCCCGAAGAATAGATCATTAATTTAACTCCGTAAGATATCTGGAAGTGTTCAGATTGAATTCCCCATGATACTCTATTTTGTTTTTTAGGATCTGGAATATATGCCTGTATTCTTCAGAAGAGAGTGTTTTAAATATTTCGGATGTACCTTTCCTTTTTGTCCACTCTATAAAGTCAACTCCTGCTCTTCTCAGCAGGAGATCTTCCCCTTTTCTGCACTTTTCACAAACAACGCCTCTAAAATCCTGTGCGACCCATATTTTTTCGTTATTTCGGGAATTGCATTTACTGCATTTCCCCACCTCAAACATCATCCCCTCTATCCTCAGTATCCATACCATAAAATAGATGATAAGATATTTCATCTCTGTTCCTTCCATACTGCTGTTCAGAACTGATTTAATTAATTTATATATTCTCTCTGTATTAAAGTTGGCGGGAACAAATCTCATAACTATCTCTGCTATCAGATAAAAATAGAATATCCTTCCGGGATCAGACACAGTTTCAAAATAACTTGTGATCAAATCACCCTTCGAAAGAGTAGCAAGTTCTCTGTCCTCCTTCCTGTAAAAGAAAAATTCTCCCTCTGTAAAAAGTTCAAGAAGAGACCCGAATCTGTTTTTTCCTCTTGATGATCCGGGAGCTACAATTTTCTGAATCCCGTTGCATGAGGTAAGCAGATGGACGATCTTGTCCTGTTCCTTGAAAATATATGAACCGATAACCAATGCCTCTTCGGATTCTAAAGGCATTTTTTAGACAAGTATCATTGAAGACACTCCGAGGAAAAATAATAAACCGAGAGAATCAGTAAGCATAGTAACAATTAAACCTGAAGCAAGTGCAGGATCCAGCTTTATTTTTTTCAGTATATACGGAACAATAGTACCGAAAAATGTTCCATTAATAAGATTAAACAATATTGCCCCACCGAAAATTATTCCGATTCTCCAGTCTTTAAAGAATAAAAAAGTTACCAGAGAAGCAAAAATCCCTATAATAATTCCATTCCCAAAACTAACCAGCATTTCCTTAAATAGTATTTTTTTTGTCTTTTTCCACTCCATCGTTCCGATAACGATCTCTCTTACCATTATTGCAACCGTCTGGTTCCCAACTACTCCCCCTATTGCATTGACCATACCCATAATTACAGCAAGCGTAATAAATTCTTCAATTGTTCCTTTAAAAAGAGTTATAACAAGAGCGGAAAATGATGCTGTGAAAAGACTGAGGAATAGCCATGGCATCCTCTTGACAATTGATTTACCAACTCCCATTTCAACACTGTAGTCCTGTGTAACACCGGCAAGTTTATAAATATCTTCGGTCGCCTCATCATGTATAATGTCAATTACATCATCAACTGTTACAACCCCCACAAGCTTATTCAGATCATCAACTACAGGGATCGCAAGGAGATTGTAGTTTGCAACTACTGATGCAACCTCTTCCTGATCAGTGAACACATCTACTTTGTAAACTTCAGAATTCATTATATCTTTCAACTTCATCCTTGACTTTATCAGGATCAATTGCTTGAGAGATACAACACCAATAAGTCTTTCCTCTTCATCAATGACGTATAGATAAAAAGGGACTTCTACATCCTCCCCTGCCAGTTGAATTGCGGATATTGCATCCGCTGCTGTGGTAGTCTCTGCCAAAGCAAGAAAATCCGATGACATTATCCTTCCTGCAGATTCTTCAGGATAAGAAAGCTGTTCCTGCAGATCGACAGCTTCCTCATTCTTCATCTGTTTTAAAATATTGATCTGCAATTCTTCATCAAAGAGGGGGATGAGAGAAGCAGCATCGTCAGAGGACAACTCATTCAGGATCGGGACAATATTTTTTATCTCAAAATTTGACAAAATTTCAACTGCTATTTCAGGTTTTATCTCACTGATTATTTCTGAAAACTTCGGTGGTTCAAGCTTCCTGTCGAAAAAAAGCTGGAAAACTATCTGACGCTCTGATGGGCTTAAATGTTCAATTAAAGTAGCAACATCTGCATAATGCAACTTTATCAGAGCATTCCATAAATGCCCGAGCGTACGCAGTTTTACAAACTGCTTTGTAAACCTAAGCAGTTTTTCCAGTGCTACATCTTTCATTCAGATTCCTTTCCGCTCAGCCCTCTTCCTTTTCTGCTTCTATTGTTCCGGCCTTCTCTTTCGCTTCAGAGAGAAACCCGATCAATTCATCAACCTTTTCCGGTTTTACGGTTATCCCTTTTTTTGTAGGCCGCCATTCACCATTATCGGCCAGATAATAGATCCTTACTGAAATAAAATCAGAGCCCTTATAATTACTAGCTTCAATTCTCAGCCTTTCAGTATCATTTCTTTCAATTTCGCCAATTACCATTGTTTCACCTCATATCAACAATTATTCAATTTACCATTTTTTTATTCACCGGTCAATATTTATGACTTGCATTTGTAATGAAGCTCAAATGCAACAAATCATTTCTCTTGCATTCAAAATATTACAAAGTTTTTCGTGCTCAGGCAAACTTTGATCAAATAAATATTGATTTAAAGTCGTTATTATATTATATATTTTTCATGAGATTTATTTTGAATGTTCCTAACTCACTTAGCATCCTGAGAATGATGCTGATCATTCCCATATTCATTCTGATCATCTACTCAACACCCGGAACTTTTTGCTGGCTCATTATCGTATATTTTTTCTCTATATTTTTTGATTTCCTGGACGGGTACATCGCCAGAAGATTTTCAATGGAAACAGCATTGGGTAGGATTCTTGACCCTGTCGCAGACAAATTTTTAATGTTCTTTGTACTGATCGCACTGATACTAAAAACAGATTTTCCGGTATGGATAGCAATTCCGATCTTCGTTAGAGATTTCCTTATCCTTCTTGCAAGTTTTTTCATCTACAAAAAGAACAAAGAGATCAAATCCTCTATCACTATCGGAAAAATAGCCTTCGGAAGCCTCAGTTTTCTAATATTTCTCTACATAGTAGGAATTAATTCAGGATCTGAACTTGATCTTTTAAAAAAATTTGTGGCTGTTTTCACATTGAACTTTCTTCTATGGTCCTGGATTGAATATCTGTTTGTATATTTGAGGGAAACATGACAAGAAAAAAAGAAATTTTAATTATTGAAGATGAGAGGGACATTAGCGAGATGCTGCAAAAATTCCTTGAAGAGAACGATTTCATCGTTTCTCTTGCTGAGGACGGCAATGCAGCTGTTGAGATACTGAAATCTAATGATTTTGATCTTCTCATTGTTGACATGCTTTTGCCGGGTGAACATGGTTTGGATATCATAAAAATGAAGGGACATAACTATATCACCCCGATTATAATCATCTCTGGAATTTATGATGAGAAAGAGATCTTTAAAAGGACAAAGGATTCTAATGTAAAATATTTTATCAAAAAACCTTTTAACCTCAAAGACCTTCTTGAAAAGGTGAAATCGGCTATTAATGCAGATCAGATATAATTCTTTCAATTCATTTCTTAAAAAAAAATTCCCCGGGGAAAAGATCAGGAAGATACCGATAAATGCCGGATTCTCCTGCCCGAATAAAAATGGAGAGATTTCTGAAGAAGGATGTATCTTCTGCGATAAATACGGGTCAGGACCTATCGAAACTTTTTCACAACCGATCCGAAAACAGATCGAGATATTCACTTCTGTCAACAAAGGGAAAAAATTCATTGCATATTATCAGGCTCATTCGAACACATATGCACCTCAGGATGAATTGGAAAAGAAATATAAAATTATTTTTGAATATAGTGATATTGTTGGATTATTCATAGGTACCAGACCTGATTCCATAGCCGGGAATGTATATCCGCTACTCGAAGAGATAGGGGAGAAAACATATCTGTCAGTTGAGCTGGGTCTTCAATCTATTCATGAAAAAAGTCTGAATTTATTGAACAGAAATCATTCCTATAATATTTTTCTGGAAACATTCGAGAAATTAAGATCATCGGGTATTGATGTAATTGTTCATCTGATCGTAGGCATTCCCGGTGAGAGCATGAGCGATATGCAGAAAACAATAAGTGAAATGAACAGAATAAAACCTGCCGGCATAAAATTTCACCTCCTTCATGTTCTGAAAGATACTGAACTTTTCAACATGTATGAGAGGGGTGAAGTAAAACTGATGGAAAAAGAAAAATATGTGGACACCATAGTACAGCTTCTTGCCGGATTGGATAAAAACATTGTAATTCACAGGCTGACAGGAGAACGGGATCTCCGGATATTCCATGCACCGGAATGGGCTCTTGACAAACCAGGTGTGATCTCATCCATTCACAAAAGGATGGAGGATCTCGACCTTCAACAGGGACAATTGATCAGTAAGTTTCGATAAGAACATATTTCTTCTCAAGATAGTTTTCGGATTTTGTCAAACCGAGTAAATGTCGTATAATTATTGCTTGTTTAAGGATTTTTTGCCAATGGAGGAACAATAAATGGCTGAGAAAAAGAAAAAAGAAATTGTCCCTATTATTCTTAAGAACGGGATAATAGTTGCAGGACACCCAAGAAGCGGAACCTCTCTGGCGTGTCAACTTGTAGAGAGTGCAGGGATCTCATTTCCCTCCGACCTCGGGGCCGATCTATATAATAAAGAAGGATATTTTGAAATGGCGGATGCAAAGGAACTTGAAAAATCACTTATTGATGAAGCCATGACAGATAACAACACTGTTGAACTTAATAAGATCGTCAAAACACTAAATTCAACCTCAGGTCTTACAGGACTTAAAATAGTTCATATCCCTGCGATCTTTTTCTATAACCATATCGCGAAAAATATGAGGGTGGTCTTTATTTACAGAAATCCTTCAGATGTAAAATCAAGCATGTTCAGAAGAGGTATTTCCCAGTTCAAACTAAGCTGGTTCGAGAACAACAACGCACTTATTGCAGCCTATGAAAATATTCCTAAAAGCATAATTATCAGTTACGAATCCATAATCGAAGGGAAAGCAAGCGTAAAGAACGGTTTTAAAAAACTTGGCCTCAATGTGAACATGGATGTAATGAAAAAAGGGCATAGGACACAGGAGAACAGCGGGATAATCCTCACTGAAGATGAACTCAAATTATATAAATATTTAAAAAAACTTGAGAAGAAAAGTTGCAGTTGAGGAGTACAGAATGGCAGAGAATGATAAAATAACGATCCTTGATGATGAAGCAAAAGACCTTTTCTCTAATCTGATCTCATTCAATATTAATCCGGAAGAAATGTGTATGGGGTTGGGAATAAGAGATGTGAAAGATCCGAATATTGTCAAAGTCCACTCCTATCTCCATATGACCATTCCACACTTTTTGCGCTATGCCGAATCTGTAAATAAGCAGGTTGAACTATTAATAGAGAAAGGTGTTATATCTAGAGAACCGGAACAATAGAAGTCTAAACAATCCAACTGTTATCGTGAATAATTAATACAGAAGAATATTTGTTCTTCAATTTCCCGGAAGAATAATCAAGTTCAGATCCGAGAGTTGAGTGCGGGATAAGATACACAAATATCATCATTACTGTTGCTGTGAATACCCACCATTTGCTCTTCTTCCTCAGGAAAAATGCCAACAACCAGAATATAAATGCAAAAAGCGTTTTATTATCGGTTAGATCTGTCCCATAAGGGATCCCCGTCCAGAAATCACCAAAAGCATACTTCTGAACTATCGGCCCAAGTATCATCCCGCCAATAAAAACTATGCCCAATGTCCATTTAACAAGATTCAGGAATCGGCCCTCTTTTCTGAGAGCCTCAAGGCCGGTTCTGATAGCAAACAAAAATCCGAAAATCATAAAAATTATATGCGTTAGAAGGAATGCTGTAGGGACGCTATCCTTAAATCTCGCAACGATGGTTCTCCCTTTGTTAAGAACAAGCTTTTCATTACCATGACCAATTCTGATGGTATATTCGACTTTTCCGGCACTTGGTTGCCCCGGCAATTCCGCAATAAGCTTTCCTTCTTTTCTTACCATTTCTATTTCTGTCCAATCATCACCACTCTTATACCTTCTGTATTTAATAAAACCGAATACATTTTTTTCTGCAGTTTTCACTTCAATTGGAAGAAGTTCAAAAGAAGTGTGACTCCTCGGCAACCTGTAACTTATCTCTACACCATTTATCGATTCGTGTCCTTTGATCGGATAAGTAGGACCTGTCATCCTCTGATAAAAAATCACTATTACTGTCAAAAAAAACGCTAGTACCCATAATGAAATTGAAACCTTTTTATTCATTCTCAACTCCTTCCCGTTTGTCTGATTATAGATTTAACAATAATACCTTGTCAAGTGAAGCAGAAAGAATAAAATGGCTCAGATAGTATTTTTTTCACAAAGTTTATTGACATAAAATTTTTATCAATTAAAATACATATAAAGAGATGGGAAATTTTGGAAATTACCTCAGGGAGAAGAGAATCGAAAAAGGGATAACAATCGAATATATATCTCTTCATTCTCCTTTGAACGAGAACATAATCAAAGCGATTGAAAATGAAAAATATGATTTCTTTAACAGTTCTTTTTATTTCTCAAACTTTCTTAACAGTTATCTCGATTTTCTTAAAATAGACAGAGACCTGTTCTACTCAGAATTTTCTAATGAAATTAATTCTCTTAAACAGAATGAAAACAACAGCATTACCAAATCAATAACAGGATTAAGATATTCTGAATTTCGTAACAGAAAAATGGTCATTAAGGGGATTATATCCGGTATTATAGTAGCTATCCTATTCTATTTACTGTTTATTAATAAAGTGATCTGATGGAACCTTTAATCTCAAAAGACCCCATAGTTGAAAAGATAGTAAACGGAAACCCGGGCAAAGAAATTCTTGAACTCCTACTAAATAAAAACCTCCCTCTCAAAGATGAAGAATACATGGAAACACTTGTTTTTGTGATTCCTGACAAAGAATTCGGAGATAGAGCAGGCATAAATTTTATGAACATTCCCTCCTCGGTCAAACTCGGATACATAAAGAAAAAGGAAGCTAATCACAATGTAGCAAGATTTATACTCACAAACGCTCTTCATACTGATGACAGCAATATAATGATCGCTGCTGTCAACAACCAGGCGCTCCCTGTTGATATACTTATGATGATAGCTGAACAAAGTTCTTTTCAAATACTTACCGCCCTGCTTGAGAACCAAATAAAGATGATCGCCTATCCGGAAATAATGGAAGCGATCGAAAAGAACAATTCCGCAGATTCATTCATAAAAGGAAAGATCAGGGAAATAAGAGAATACTATCTTGAGGCCGAGGACACACCTCCCATTCCGGAGAAAGAAATTCTTGAAGACCTTCATGACATCACGGACTCTGAAGAAATAAAAGAGATCCTTTCAGAAATTGAGAATAAAGACTGGCTTGAAAGTATTACTATCGAAGAAAAAACTCTGACAACACTGCAGAAGATCAACAAAATGAAAATGCCTGAGAAAGTTAAACTGGCACTGGAAGGGACGAAAACAGAAAGAATGATCCTGTTGCGTGATCCCAGTAAATTTGTTGTTAAATCCGTATTGAACAGTCCAAAGATATCTGAAGATGAAATAATCATTTTTCTTAAGATCAAAAGTATTGACAAAGAATTTATAGAAAAAATTGCAAAGAGCAAAGAATGGACAAAAAAATATCCGATAGTTCAAGGGCTGGTTCACAATCCGAAAACTCCTGTGACAGAAGCCATGCGTCTTACACGTAATCTTCATCAACGGGATCTGACTATCCTTTCAAGAGACAGAAATGCCAATCCCGTTGTTATGAAGTTTGCAAAAAACCTGCTCTCACAGAGGCAGGGAATCAAATAAAATTATTTTAGTTCTTTCAGTAGTTCTGAGATGAAATCACGAATCATCCCGACAGTACCTATATGAACCTTTTCATCGGGACTGTGGGGATACTTCAATGTCGGTCCAATAGAGATCATGTCCATTCCTGGATTTTTATCTCCGATAATTCCACATTCCAGTCCTGCATGAATAACCTCAACAACCGGTTTTTTGTTGTACATCTTTTCGTAAAGTTTAACACTTCTTGCAAGCAGGGGGGAATCCATATTAGGCTCCCACGGAGGATAGCCATCACTGCTTTTCCCTTCTCCTCCGGCCAGTCTTGCAATAGCCTCAATACTGTTAGTTAAAGCATCAAGCCTTGAAACAAGTGAACTTCTCTGGCTTGTAAGTACCATGACCTTTCCGTTTTCTAACTTAATGTTTGCAAGGTTATTTGATGTTTCTACAAGATCATCTATATCTGCAGACATGGCAGAAACACCGTGAGGAATTGCAAGAACAAAATCACATATTCTTTTTATTCCTGAAGAATTTACGCTTTCTGAAACTGAAGAGCCATTTTCAGCGATCAACTTTATTTCAAGATCAGGATCAGTTAGAGAATGTTCGAATTTTATAGTTTGCTCACTATCGCTCACAATTTCTTTGACCTTTTCAACATCTCCATCCCCTACAAAAACAACAGCTTCCGCATCCCGAGGAATTGCATTATGAGCACTTCCCCCTGTTATATCGGAAAGATAAATATCATACCCATTATTAACAACGGAATTTATGGTTCTTGCAAGAACTTTTATCGCATTAGCTTTTCCGAGAGCAATATCAATTCCCGAATGACCACCTTTCATTCCACCGGCTTTTAATTTAAATGAGCTGAATCCCGAAGGAACATTCTCGAGTTCGACCGGGAGTGTCAGATTAGTATTAATTCCTCCGGCACATCCTACTGTAAAAACGCCCTCATCTTCAGAATCTACATTTATTAGAAGCTTTCCTTCAATAAATCCCGGTTCCAACGAATTGGCACCTGTCAATCCGGTTTCTTCATCAACGGTAAAAAGTAGTTCAAGCGGGGGATGCACAATATCCTTATCTAAAGCTGCAGCCATTGCCATTGCAACTGCGATCCCATTATCAGCACCGAGAGTCGTCTTATCAGCAGTAAGCCATTCACCGTCATAAACAAGTTTGATCGGATCCTTTGTGAAATCATGATCCGAATCAGGTGTTTTTTCACAAACCATATCCATATGTCCCTGGATAACAACAGGAGAAGATTCTTCATACCCTGCTGAGGCCGGCACCTTTATAACAATGTTCTGTACACTATCAAGTTTATACTCAAAACCTTTTTCCTTTGACCATTCTTCCAGATACTTGACGATCTTATCTTCATGTTTTGAACATCTGGGTATTTTACTTATCTCTTCAAACCATTTTAAAATTTCTTCTGTTTTTTCATGGGTAACATTTTCCATTGATTTCTCCTTATACTGAAAGGTAAATATATGGAAAAACATACCAATTGTCAAGATTATTTTGATAATTCTTTGCTATAGCAAATTGCAAAATATTTACAGGAATGCTAAACTATCCCAGATGATTCTGGAAGACATACAAACCCCTGTTAAAAAAATGCTGAATTCTACCACAGAGATACTCGCTTCAGCAATGGAAAGCAATATCAATCTGATAGATCAGATCAAATCCATTATTCCAGTATCAAAAGGCAAAAAAATAAGGTCAACACTTTTATTTCTCCTTAGCGGTGCAAACAATAACTTTTCCAGTGATCTGCCTGTCATCGCATCTTCTATTGAATTATTTCACCTGTCAAGCCTGATCCATGATGATATACTGGATAACGCAGAGCAGAGACGGGGAGAAAAAACACTTAACAGCGCAATGGGAAATCTAATATCTGTACTCGGTGGAGATTTTCTGTTCGTTCATTCCCTCGATCTTATGAACGGTATCAATGATCGCAGATTTATTGATATTCTTCTAAGTTCCACAAGAGAAATGGTAGAAGGTCAATTGCAGGAAATTGAGAATAATTTCAATTATGATGTTACCCTTAAAACCTATCTTGAAATAATTTCGAAAAAAACATCTTCCCTCTTCGGCGCGATATCAAGGATGTCCGCCGTTATAAATAAAGAACAAATTGATACAGAGAACGAGTTTCTTGAATTCGGAATAAATTTCGGGAACATCTTTCAGATCAGTGACGATCTGATTGATATTTTTTCGACAAACTCAGGAAAAGACAGATTCCGGGATCTGCAGGAGGGAAAGATCACACTCCCATTTATTCTTCTTCAGGATATTTCAGAGGAAAAGAATGTTAAAGAAAAATTTTCCTTCGAACATACAGGGAAACTTCTGGAATTATTCTATAAATATGATATTAAGGAAAAATCACTCAATAAGATAGATGAATACTACATCAAATGTTTTAAATTTCTCGAGAGATTTCCAGAATCTGTATACAAGGAATCCTTAGTAAAAATGCTCGATTTTATCAGGTTCAGGGAATATTGACGAATTTTTTCATTCTCGCAGGAGGACTCGGAACAAGAGCTGAACCCCTTTCCAGTATCCTTCCCAAACCGTTATTTCCTCTCGGTGGTAAACCTCTGCTCAAGCTTCTTGCAGAACAGTTGAAATCCAATAGATTTAGAAGAGGGTTCATTAACGTACATCATAAAGCATCCATGATCACAGATTTCCCATTGCCCGGACTTGACACGACCTATCTGAAAGAAGAAACCCTGTCAGGGAACAGGATCCTTTCCACGATCGGGAATTATACGAACGAAGATCTTCTGGTAATTAACGGAGATACATATATAGATATTCCATGTTTGCAACTTCAAAAAGAACTGGATCAAAGCGGATCTGATGGTGTTATCCTCGTCAGAAAAAAGGACGGTGTCTATTCATCTATAATTACTCATGACAGATTTTTTAAAAAAAGAGACAAAGACCCCGAAATCACTGATATTATGTATGCAGGTGTATCCATTTTTAAAAACAGTTTTCTTAAAAAGCTCCGGAGTGAAAATCTTTTTGATTCGCTGGAAAAATCGGGTGGATCGATCAGAATCATTGAATACAATAAAATATGGCTGGATCTTGGCACTCCTGAAAACTATTTTCACTCAAATGCGATCTTCAGAGAAAAAGAACGCATACATTCCTCAAATTCTTTATCTGACGATATTTTCATATCGGACAATGCAGAAGTTATTAATTCGATCATATGGAACAACACAAAAATAAGCGGTCATACTACTATCAGAGATTCCATTGTTACGGGAAACCAGGAGATCCGGGAGAAAAATTTTCTTAAAAAGATAGTTACAGAAAAAGGAATTTTCAACCTCTCGGTCTGATATCGCTTGCCTACCAGCTAACAGACTTGCGGCTTACCGGCATCGTCATGCACCGACATCCGCCACCACCCCTTGACAATTCACCGCCATGTATAGTGATAACATATTTTTCGTGATCTTTAATATCAACTTTACCCGAAATAATATCGGCAGCCTTAATTACTTCAAAACCTTTCTGGTTCATCTCTTCAATAGTATAATTGTTTCTGCCATATCCTATGACTTTCCCCTCTCCAAGAGCAAAAAAGTTTGCCCCGCTATGCCATTGTTCCCTCTCCTGGACCCAACTATCCTTTCGGCCACCGCAATAGACCGGTTCAAGATCAAGCCCTAAATCACTCAGCACTTCGAGAATATTCTTCTCTTCTCTGATGGAGACCACCTTGCCATTATCCAGACTTATCCTAACAGTCTGATACTTGTTCGCACTTAGAACAGCCGGTTCATAGATCATACATTTATCTTTATCAAGCATTGTAAAGATCATATCAAGGTGAATAAACGATTCCGGACTCATTGGGAGCTCCTGCACGATTATATCCATTTTTCTTTTACGTTCATTCATTTTATCGATGATATAGTCAACTCCTTCAGTCGAAGTTCTGGCTCCGATTCCCACGACCAATATATCATTTCTTACGACCAGGATATCGCCTCCTTCTATAGAAAGATTTTCACTCACTTTCAGGTCTTCAAGAGGACTCATCGTTTTTGTATTAAACATTTGATGGAAATCAAATATCGTCTCCATAATCAAAGATTCCCTTCCCCTGACCTTATTCTTCATCCGGCCGATCAGCACCGATTCTCCAATGGAAATTGACGCATCTCTGACATAAAAAAAGTTATGGAGAGGTTTAAGAGAATATTTTTCTCTGCTTAAAAATTTTGTAAGTGAATCAGATACTTTTTCAGTACCTTCAATAAGAGCTTCAGACAAACGATCCGTATTCATTCCCAACAGTTCATCACGGATGTCATAAACATCCTCATTCTCACATACTTTTTCCACAAGGGTCTCTTTGACCTTCTCATTTAACAATACATCTTTAAGGAGATCCCTTATCTGATAAGTTACGGTAATCTTATTTAGAACATCTCTCATTTGTGAATACTCTTTTGATACTACGGAGAGATTCAATATATCACTATAAAGTGCTCTCTCCACATTTTCGGGGGTCATATTCTCGACCTCTCTGCCGGGAGTATGCAGGATCACACTTTCCAATTCACCAATCTCAGAGTTTATTTCAACTTTACATTCTTTTTGCATTAATTAGTCCTCCAGAAAATTCATTATATACTCTATACATCATTCAGTACAACAAGATCACATCCTCCAAAAAATATAGGGACGGTTCCCATTTACGAATAAAATTTAAAGCAAATCTGTCAAATCTGCAAAGAACCCGGAAATCTTATCCTGAAGATCTATTGACCTATAATTGAAATCAATCTCTGTATTTACTAAGGAACTACACGTTTTATTTTTCTACCCATAATTATCCAGGGCACCCGGGAAGGGTACCCTGAACGATTCTATATAGAAATATCTATACTTTAACTGCCTTTTTTCCCATAAATGTTTTTTTGAACAGATCCACAAATATCATAATACCGCCCAGGATCATTAACGTATCAGGTAAAATACGGAACCACATCCAACCACGGACGATCTCGATCGCTTCCCGTGTTCTGGTAAAATAGTAACCCATTTCGGCAGCGATCCTGGTCTGTTCCAAACCGATGATCAATGTTGGAAGCGCAAAAAGCAAGACACCGATCGTTAGAGACCAGAACCCGATCTTACTCAATTTGTCATTCCACTCCCATCCGTTTGCCATCGAATTAGCTCGAGAGGTCATATAGAGGAAAGCGATCGAGATGTAACCGAACGCTCCCAATAAAGCAACATGGCCATGGGGCATGATCAGATAAGTTCCATGAGAATAATATGAGATCGTAGGAGTATTAATAACCATACCGAAGAATCCGGCTCCTATCCAATTCAGGATGGCAGATCCTGCAATCCACATAAAAGGCGTGCTGAACTGATTTTCTTCTCCTGACAATTTTTTCTTCCTCAAATTTTTCCAGGCTTCAACGATCATCAACGCAAGAGGAAGCGGTTCAAGTGCAGAAAAAATTCCGCCGATAGCTATCCAGTATTGATCCAGTCCCTGCCAGAAGTAATGATGACCAACTCCCAGTGTCCCCGACATCATAATAAGGAACAACTCGAAAAACATCGTCCTTTCAGCGGTCTTTCGGGAAATCAATCCGAGAGTGACTGTGAAATATGCGATCACACCGGCAGCAAACAGTTCAAAAGTCAACTCGACCCATAGATGTATAACCCACCATCGATAGTAATCATCGACTGTAAAGTTAGGCATGATCTTATGAATAGGCATCATACCTGCAATGTATAATGTTGCTATTGCAAAAGCTGACCATATAATTGTCCCGACAAGCGGATTGTTCGTCGAAGCTTTTTTGATCAAAGTTATGATCAGAATAAACCAGAAAACCAATCCCAGGACCAGTCCTATATCCCATACTCGTCCCAGATTCAGTAACTCCCGACCTTCATTCCCAAACCAGAACCATACCTTACGCAAATAACCATTTGCCCCCAGATACAATCCTATGGTAGAACCAACAGCAACCACGACCAGTGCTGACCAGAGTACATCAATCAGCCATGGCATTTTATGATCTTTATTTGCAATCAACGGCGCAATTAACAAACCCCCTACCAGCCAGCCAACAGCTACCCACAGAATGGCCAACTGAGTATGAATGGAACGAAGTACATTAAATGGCAACAAACTTTGTGAAAAAATAAAATTCTGTGTAGGATTTGCATACAGGTGGGCTAAGTATGCACCTATGATCAATTGAACCACAAATAATAAACTTACTACAGGAATATATTTCAAAAGTTTTTTCTGTGATTTGAATAAAGTAGTTATTTTTAAAGCAGGCTCAAGTTTCTCGTTCTCTTCTTTTTTGAAAAGGTATTCATAAGACAAAAAGATAACGATTATAGTAAGGGTCCACAATAACAGGAACTCCCATAATGAAACTATATGACTGTTGTATGAAGTATCCTGATCAACGAGCGGTTCCTTTGGCCAGTTGTTTGACCAGGTTCTCTCTTCACCGATCTTCCCCTCGGTTCCGGGCCGAAGTGATGATGCCACAAGCTGGGACCAATCAATAAAAGTTGCAATTTTTTTTGCTTCTGACTCTAATATCACTCCGCCAACGAATGCTCTTTCCTTATCCCCGTTTACCAGCATATCCGTTAAATGTTCGACATTTTTCTTATATGCTAATGCTGAAGCATCAGTATAGGTAACTCCGGACTCCATTAACTTAGTCTGCTTCCGGAAATCTTCCTTGACGCGAACTTTCACTCCGCCTCTTTCAATATCCGTCAGATCTTTTGCTGATTTACCATACATCTGCCCGGCATAATAATCATACAGAAACTCTGCTCTATGGTGAAAGAACTCCGTAGTAAAATCAGGACCCATATAAGCGCCCATCCCCAACAGAGTCCCCCAATCCATCAAATCGAATTCCTGAAAATACCCTTTCCCCTCAACCACATCATCGTAAGTATACAAAACTTCACCAGATTCGGATTGAACTACTTTAGGAATAGGTGGAACTTCCTTCTGCAAATTCGCAGTAAAATAGATTAGGATAGAAACCATAAAAATGGCAATCATCCAGAAACCGACATAGAGACTTTTTCGGCTCATAAATTTGTCTAACAATGATTCTTTCATAACACCTCCGTTATAAACTCATCTATTTTTTATACTGTAGTCTAAATACAAAATCAATATTTTTTCTACTTACAGACCGATAGTATTAATCGTTATATTTTAATTATTTTAATACAACCGATCTGGTTAAGTCAAATTTGCTTTGACATACGTTCGTTTTGGATCAGGCCCCTTTCTATTCAAAAAAAAATATTCTCTTATTTCTCAGAAAACAAAAACCTAAGTTATCAATCAAATCGTATCAGTGAAAGTTGTGAGAAAGAGCTATCCCCCATGCTAAAATAATCCTGAGAAATTGTAAGACGGATTGCAAAATATCACTATAGAAAAACACACCGGCATTCTGATAATTATTTTTTCACAAAAACCGGAACAGCAGGATCAAGAACCTGAAAGCAATTTTATTTTCTTAGAAGCTTCCCCGCTCAACGGACTGAACATTTTCTCCAACATCCTCAATTCCTTTAGTGCATCGCCTTTCCTGTTCATCCTCAGAAAACAAATACTCCGGTAGTAAATCGCCTCATCATAATAGGATGGGTCCATACTATTCGTGATCATGTTGAAAAAAGAAAGTGCATTTTCATTTTCTCCATTTATCAGACCAAGTATCCCGCTGAAAAACCATATTTGCGGATTCCCATTCTTAATGGTTTTAATGATTTTATATGAACTGTCATAATCACCTTTCGAGTAATATTCCATCAATTGATCGAATACAGACGGCACATTGTACCCCCTGTTTTCGCCTTTGATATAGAGCGGTGGGGTAAAACAGGAAATTTCGATCAATTTTTTATTTCTGCTGCCAAGATCTACAAAAAACAATGAAGAAAACACAATAAGGATCAATGCGGCAACAACAAGTAAAGGTTTGAAAACAAAAAAATGCTTACGTTTCTCTCCGGAAACAATATTTACCTTTTTTCTATACAGGATCTCATTAACTTTCAGTGAAGCAAAACAATCATTACATATGAAATAATGCTCTTCAAAGTTTTCTTTTTTTTCATCCGGAATCGTCCCGTCCAAATAGCTGCCGATAAGAGATTCAAATTCACTACAGTTCATGTTTCCTCTGTCATTTAAATAGATCTTCAGCTCTCATTATCTCACTTTTTATTTTTTTTAACGCCCTCTCTTTTCGGACACTTACATAATGTTTTGTCCTTTGCAATAATACGGATATTTCACCCACAGAGTTCTCTTTCATAAAAAATTCCTTTAAGATCGTCCTGTCGATTTCTTTAAGTTTTTCAATGTGAGTATTTATAAGTTTTATCAACCTGTCATTGTTCAGGATATCCTCACCTGAAAAATCAACAAAAGGATAATGAGTGTTTTCTGCTTTCTTTCTTATATTTTCAGTTTTCTTTTTCTTGTAAAAAAAATTGTAAACGACTCTTTTTGCAATACCGAAAATAAAAGGTGCTATAAACACATCTTCAGAGATCTTTCCTTTTTTCACAGCGTCAAAAAAAGAAACAAAAACCTCCTGAACAAGATCATCGTAGTTATCCACACCTTTTATTCTTGATCTGAAATAAGTGAAGAGTCTGGAATTATATTTGCCGACAATTATCGTATCAACGGAAGAGTTATCTGTTTTTAATAATTGTATTAAACTTTTGTCTCCCTTCATTACCCTTTCCCTGATAAATCCAAAATAATTCTAATGGATTATCATTCATTAATCAAGAAATTGAAACTTTTTTCTATTTTCAATAAGATTAAATTTATGAGACAGAAATTTCTGTTGTTATTTATACTATCATTTACACTGAATATTTGCCCCGTCCCCCGGGAAAAAAGCAACATTCCGGTAGAAACACTTAACACTCTCATGGAGAACGTTCACAATTTCAATAGTGCTGAAGATAATATCTGGACACTAAAGCAGGATCTGAGAAGTATCAATCGCTATGGAAAGAGTATCAACAACCATAAGAAAGTCTTTCTTTTTTTCAATCAACTGCTCAGAGAAAAAAAATTTAAAGATATTCATTACTTCATTTATCTTCAACTTGCAAAACGGACTAAAAATAAAAAGAGATCCTATTTAAGAAAAGCTCTTCAACTCTCTCTTAATGATGAATCCAGACTTGAAGTTCTTGTGAAGCTCTATGAGTATCATAAGTGGAAAGGTGATACTGAAAGTGAAATATTTTATCTGAAGAAGCAGGTCAATATCAGGAAAAAATCCGGAAACAGAAAGGGATTGCAAAAAACATATACTGCAATCGGAGATTACTACCTGTTGGAGAATAATCTCATAAGATCCCTTCAAAATTTCTTTGAAGCACTGAAATATTCTGAACGTACAATAAATGCAAAAAATGGATATATCTATGAGAAGATAGCAATAGTTTTCTCTTCACTGGGAAGAAATAAACTGGCGCTCAAATATTTGAAAAAAGCCCTCGATTGTTCAACAAAATTCAGAACTGATACTCTCCGCAGATCAGTTCTTAATGATTTCGGAAAAATTTACTTTTCCATAGGAGATTATAAGAATGCAGATTATTACAACAATCTCAGTCTGAAAATCTCAGAGAAAAAAAATTTGCCTGTATTGAAATTAAATTCGGATTATTTAAAAGCCCGAATATATTTTAAGACCGGAAAGGAAATAGAAGGGCTAAGCTTACTTAAAACTGCAGTTGACAATGGTATCCGTTCAGAATCATATATTGATCTCCTCCCTGTCCTTTATGAGTTCATAAGAAAAGCCATTCTGTATGGAAACCTTGAGATCGCCTCCTCGTATCTGCAGTGGCTGGACGAAATCTACGCACCGTATCATAGAGGTTATTTCCTTTACTATTTTCTGAAAGCTGTCATTAGCGAAAAAAAAGGAGATCTCGGAAATGCCGGAAAATTTTTTGACAGAACCGTAAACAATCTAGAAAAATTCTTTTCAGGATTGAAAAACCTTAAGTATTACCCTTTCAAGAAAGAAATAACATATATATATTCGATTATTGCCAGATTTAATTTCAGAATGTTCGACCTTACAAATGATGTCAAATTTCTTAAGAAAGCAATTTATGCCGGAGAAGTTAAGAATCCTTATATGTTCCGGCTTTCACATAAAAAGACGAAACAGTCCTTAAATATCTCAATTGAAAGAAATAGGATCAAAAATGAGATCAGCTCAACAAAAAACAGACTTACGTCAGTTGAAAATAATAGTAATGAAAAAACATTTTTCAAAAACAGACTTTCAAAGTTAAGGACACAACTTGTTGAAATGGACGATCTGCTGATAGAAGTACCGAAGAATTATAGTAGATACCGGATTTCCGATCTGGATATATCCGGGATCCAGAAAACATTGGCGAAAGATACTGTAATAATAAGATTTTTGATTCTTGAAAAAAACGCATACGCATTTGTTATAGATAACAAATCAATAGGATATAAAAAGCTGGAAAGAAGCAGTAAATATATCCGGGAACTGACCAATACCCTTATAAACCCGATAGAAGATTATGCTGAAGGTTCTGTGGATTTCCTTAGAATTAAATACGATCTGAAAAAATCTCAGGAATTGTATAACATCATTCTGTTTGAAATTCTCGAATTTCAAAAAGATAAAAAAAAGTTGATCATCATTCCCGATAATGTACTTTTCAAGATCCCGTTCGAAGCTCTCGCAACCGACATCGGGAATATCACAAGATCATCAGGGATCATTTTTTCAGAATACGAAAATGCACGATTCCTTATTGACAACTATTCTGTAGAATATGTTCTCTCTCTGTTTCATTTACATAAAAAGAAAAAATCGGGGAAGAACATTTATAACCTTGCTGCATTCGGTTTCCCGGAAATAATATCAAAGAACAAAGATTCCCGGGATTATTTCGGTTTCCCCGATTCAGGGCTACTAAGCCTTCCGTCATCCGGTATAGAAATAAACAAGATAAAAAAGATTTGGGGGAAAAACAGAAATCGGTACTTTACGGGAACAGGCTTCACAAAAGAAAATTTTATACGAATTGCACCGGAATCAAGAATAGTCCATATTGCAACCCACTTTGTAAGCAACGAAGAATACCCTTGGTACTCATTCTTTTTGTTTTCTCCCGGCAAGAAAGGCGACGCCATTTATTACGTTTCGGAAATGTCAAAATTAAAACTGAATTGCGAACTGATGTTCCTGAGCACCTGTAAAAGTTCTGAGAACCACCTTATGGGCGAACAATTGATCAACGGTGTGACAGCTGCGCTCTTCAATTCCGGAGTAAGATCAATTATTGCAAGTTCATGGCCGGTAAATGAATTCAGCACCGGATTGATCACTCCGTTCTATACGGAATTAATGAAGGATCCTGAGGTTAGTAATGATGTTTCAAGATTAATGAGAAAAATAAAAATATCTTTTAAGAAAAAAAGGATCCGGCTAAAAAGCGGACAAATTGTATCTTTCAGCCATCCCCTTATATGGGCAAATTTCAATTTATACAGATTCAATTTATAAAAAGGAGAAATAAAATGAGATATAGTAAATGTATTTATATATATAGAATAAGGAGAATCATACTATGAAGAAAACTCTGTTTTATGTGATACTAATTTCATTATTTTGTACTCCATTTGTAGTGGGAGAAAACATAACATCCAACCCCGGACAAATCTTCCCGGGAACTGTGGTGAATTTCGGAATTCATGCTGGCAATCCTTCAAATATCTCACCTGCCTATAAATGGGACTTCGGTGACAACACGCCTCCCCAAACCAGTCAAAACCAATCTCCGACACATACTTATAAAGAACCTGGAAATTATAATGTAACTTGCACAATAACTCATCCCGGAGGACCGCCGGCGATCCTTTCCATGCGCTTAACCGTAACAGAAAGAAGGACGGTAGAACCCAAGGGCAATACCTTCAAGGCTGGGACCCCGGTATTGTTGGAATCAAAGTATTTCGTTGATAATTCTCTGAATTGGGATTTCGGAGATAATACGATCACTAATGGCCAGAAAAATATGGAGCATACTTATCGGAACCCGGGAAATTATACAGTTAAAGTAAAAGATTATAGCGGTCATTCTTCTTCGGTTATTACCTGCACCGTCAATATCGCTCCGGATAACAGATCTATAACCATGAATCCACAGAACCCTTCACTTTATGATGAGGTTACTTTTAATGCTGTCAACTTCCCCTCCGGATCAATAGAGTGGGATTTTGACAGAGGAAATAAAAAGAACGGAGGACCGGTCGAAAAACACATATTCACTAATATGGGGACATTCAAAATAAAAGCGAGAGAATCCGGTTCAAGCACCCCTTTCGTAACTTTAAATATCTCCGTTAACCGGGATAAAAGAAAAATATCTACACAACCTAATTCAGCTTTTGTCGGTCAGGATGTATCCATTAAACTTCAGAACAGTTCGGCAAATACTGTAAAATGGAAGATAGGAAAAGAAAACCCAATAAATAATTCCCCTCTGAATATCATGCATAAATTCAAAAGCCCGGGAAGAATAGAGATAATCGCAGAGATACAGGGACAATCTCCTGTAAGAGGAACAATATCAATAAACGAAAATCGAAAGATCGAATCGGAAAGTAAATATCTTTTTGAAAAGGGCGAACTGAAGTTTACCGCCAGAAGATTTAACACTCCCTCCTCTCTCAAGTGGGATTTTGGAGATGGGACCGTACGTACCGGAAATGACCGGATGATCTTCAGATACAAGAGACCGGGAAATTTTACAATAAAAGTATATGATTTCAACGGTTCCGCTGTCGTTCCGGTTAAGCTGAGAGTAAAAGTGATCAGGGATAACAGAGAAATAGTTTCCGTAAATAAAAAATTCTTTGAAAACACTGAGATCGAGTTCAATGCAAGAGGTTTTATCGATAACAGGGTCAAGTGGAATTTCGGCGATGGAATAGAAATGAAAGGTTCAAAGCGTATTAAGCATAAATACAACAGAGCCGGAACATACAGAATATATGCTATTGATATGGACGGTAAAGGAGATAAAAAAATAGATCTGAATGTTACTGTTCTTAAGGACACCAGGAATTTTCAGTTGGGGGATAAGATCATTGCAGGTGTACCCGTTTCAATGCAGATAACAAATTCACAAGGCGGGAACTTCGAATGGAAATTGCCGGGCGGAAAAATTTCGTCAGGCCAGAGACCCGGAATGTTTGTGTTTTCCAAACCGGGAATGCAGACAATTGTTATCAAAGACAGATCAGGAATATATCCTCCGGTTACAAAAACAATAAATGTACAACAAGATAACAGATCTCTCGAGATCAAATCAGATTCACTGCTTATAGGAGACCCTTTAAAAATCACTCTTAAAAATTTCATCGGCAAATCAGTAAAGTATGATTTCGGAGATGGAACTTCACCGGAAGTATCGGCAGGAACGGTTACACATAAATACATCTCCGCAGGTTCATTTGTAATCACAGTTATGGATTTTAAAGGTGCAGGGAAAAAGCACTTTAAAAAAACCGTGACGATTAATGAGCAGATGGATGATTTTCAAATAATTAAAATGGAATTTACTTTCAATAACGGTAAATATTTCAGATTGATCCCGAGAAAAAGTTTTTCGCCCGGATATGTTCTTAAGCTCAACTTTAGAGGGAGAGGGATATTAACCGGCAACTGGATTTTTGACGGGCATATACTCGGAATTTTCACAAAACTTTCATCAGGAAGGAACCAGATCATATTCAAAGGAAATGAATTACCCAAACTGCCTGTATTAGATTCTGGAATTCATTCTTTAAGTTTTGAATTTACAAATTTCAGATTCAAAGGACGGATCCCTATCCTGAGATATTTTGTAACTAATGGCAGATCTATCAAAACAATTTCCCCATCTCCCGGCGCCAAATTCAGTATAGGAGAAAGCATTCGGTTGAAATGGAAGAACTTGGAAAAAGGAGACAGATTTCAAATAGCTGTTTCGAAGATCCCATTTCAATTCCTCAGCAAAAAAAATATCAAATGGAAAGATACAGGTGAAAATAATTATTTCGATCTTGACACGGATTCTTATACTAAAGGAGCATGGATCTACTGGCAAGTTAGAATACTGGACGCAACGAACACGGTTTCGACAATGTCGGAAATTTCTTATTTCAGATTATTGAAAAACCGAATTTAGTTGCCTCTTACAGTCTTGAATTTTTTATTATTTTCATATATTGTTTTTAACAACATCATGAGTATCCAAGAAGGAGTGAAAAAATGCAAACAAAATTTCATTATGTCTTAATCCTGCTTTTATTATTGAATTTCGGTCTTTGGAGCAAATCTTTCGGATTCTCCAACTATCTTCCGGTTATTGAAAAGGGAGATAGTGAAATTACTATCAAAGTTACTACTCTTAGCCGTGGAGATGATTTTTATCTCTATTATAAAACGGAAGGACTTAGTCACTATCAGGTAAGAAAGATGCTAGTCAATTCGAAAGGAGAGATCTATTATAAACTTCCGGTTGAGAATCTATACGGAAAAAATCTGGAGTATTTCATCTTTGAAAAAGACAAGAGTAAAATAAGACCCCTTTCTCCTGTTTTCACGATTACTAATTTTACAAAGAAAGAATCTCCAAGAATATATTTCATGGATGCAGGATCTGGATCATCCACTCCGAAAAAGAGAAATCCTTTTATTAAGATCAGTCCTTCGTACTCTGCATCATTAAGGTTATATGACAACATGAATAATCAGGAAGAACCATTCGCAAATGATGGGAGATTGAAATTATACAGGAATATTTATGATGGTGAATATCAATTTGATTTCGAATCCGAATTAACATATCTGGATCAGATCGGACCTGACGAGAGTCATATCAACCTTTCAAGCATGATAATAAGATTCAAGAAGGGAAATCATAAATTTGAAGCCGGTGATGTTTCAATGTGTTATACAAATTTCACTGCTCCCATGTTGAATAGAAGGGGATTGAACTATGAAATGACAGGGAAAAAAGTAAACTTGAATCTCTTTTCATTAAATTCCCAACAGAAGACCGGTTTTGAAGGTTTTGGAATTCCTATCCCCGATGCAAATTTATTCGGAGCATCAACCGGGTATAAGATCGGGCAAAATTTTAAGGTAACAACTCTTTTCATCACGGGAAAAGACAGAACTGACAGTAAAACGGTATATTCCAATGAGGATCCTTATAGAGAAGGAGATATTATTTCGTTATGGGGGGAATTAAAACTTTTAAAAAGAAGCCTTACATTAAAAGGAGAGATCGCTCAAAGTAATTTCGGGAAGGGCGAATCCAGTAACGATATAACCAAAGAGAAAGATACTGCCTGGAAAGCAGGTTTTAACTATTACAAAGGTAAAGTATCTGCAAGCGGAACATTTAAGAGGATTGGTACCGACTATCATTCTATTGCAAATCTGATGCTTCTTAATGACCGCGAAGGTCTTAACACAACTATAGGTCTGACATTCTCTAAACTCACATGGAATGTCACATATATGGATGAAAAAAACTATCTTAACAGCACTGAATGGAACAAAGAAAGGACAAAAGAGATCAAAACAGATGTAAATTGGACATTGGGAAATCACTTTAGTATTGGAGGAAATGTTGGAAGAAATAATCTCAATTATGATGAGTCAACAGGGCTTCAAAACTCAGGTAACCCGATGAATACAACAACATATCAGGGAAATATCAGATACTTTGCAGGCAGAAACAGTATCTCATTCGGAATTGGTCAAATAGAATCAGAAAATTTCAGATCTAACTTCAGTACAAATCTGTCAATGATGCTGAATCTTGGGAAGTTCCTGTCCCTTACGCCTTCAGCATCATATACCAGCACCGAGAATTTGACCGATAACTCAACCTCAAAGACACTCAACGTAACATTAAGCTCCGAACTGACATTCATTCCGGAAATTTTCACTATAAGCAACTATTCATCGTACTACAAGAGTGATAATGTTAATTCACAAATGGAAATATTCTCCACGGATCTAAGTCTTAATTTCTTTATGGCCAAGATTTTTAAGAACAAGATCCGCCCCTCACTATCATTAAAAAGCAATTATAAAAGTGAAAACAATTCGGGAGTAATAGTTGACACACTCACTCTGTATTTAAAAGCAAACATATCATTCTAGGAGAACAGAAAAATGAAAAAAACAATATTGATACTAACAATTTCATTTATTTTTGCATTGTCATCTTATTCAGCGATCATTGTAAATAATGACGGTCCCTACCATATAGGAGTCAGAATAGGATTTAATAAGGATTGTCATGACTTCGGCAGGGGTGAATCCAATTGGGAATTCGGAGACGATACTGTCAAAGGGTTCGCAGATGATCTCGACCACGGTTGGCAATATCATTCTTACTCTATTCCCGGGACATATAAAGTGACATATACTCATGGTTCAACTATATCAACCCCAATGTGTGGAGTTACATCTGCAGCCTATTCTGAGACTTATATGATAACCATTCTACCCGGCAGATTACTCACGGCTTCGCCCTCTAATCCGGGAGTCGACCAACTCGTTTATTTTAGTGCCTTGAACTTTAACGGATCCTCTCTTTTATGGAACTTCGGAGAAAGTTCATCAATATGGGGAAGCCCTTATCAAACTCACCGATATTCACGGGAAGGAGTTTATACTGTTTCAGTAATGGAAAAGGATATCAGACATACTCCCGTTACTACTGTTGTTACAGTTTTGCCTGATAACAGGTTCATCCAGGTTTCTAATTCTGAAATAAGGACCGGACAACCGATAATTATCTATGCCAGGAATTTTTACGGGGAAACTATTCTCTGGAATTTTGGTGACGGGACAATAATTCTGGGCGGACAAACTGTTTCTCATATTTATAAAAGACCCGGCAACTATACTATCACAGCTATTGATGACGAAGGAACAAGTAAAAAGAAATTTGAGACAAAAATACATGCTTTCGGAATATCTGACACAGTTCTTCTTGAAATAGCCGAACTCAGCTTTGCCAACGGGAAATATTTCATGGTAGTTCCAAGAAAATCGGACATACTGAAACCAATTCTGAGATTGAAAATGAGAGGAACCGGGGTTGTCACAGGATACTGGTTATATGATGGAGCAGTTTTTGGATTTATTAATGAATTATCAACTCAGGGTGCTGTTAAAGAGATAACAATGGATAAAACTCATCCGTTACCAACCATCGATCCCGGAGTTCATACAATTACATTCCATCTCACAAATCCGGAAACCGAAGCAGTTTTCCCTATTCTGCGATACTATGTATTGCCATATGAAAGAGGATTCACACTGCTCTCTCCTCCAGATGGTTTCGTTGCAAAAGACAAAGAGATCCCGGAATTTTCATGGGAACAGATAAAAGGAGGAGCGGCGAAATATCAGATAGCTTTCGAGAAATCTCTTTATAATCTTATGGATAACAAATCTTCAGTGAAATGGACAGATGTTAAGGGAAGTCTGAATTTCACTCCAGACAAAATTATATGGAACGGACTAAAAAGGAACAGATGGACATACTGGAAAGTTAGAGCTTTTGACAGTTTTAATAATGTTGTAGGAGAAAGTGGAATTAATGAGATAAAGGTCGTTATAGCCAAAGCGGAGATCACACTGAACAAGATCACAGATCTTGAAGGAAAAAAGATCCATTTGGGCAAGGATGGCATTTTCTCCGGGTCAGATATGATTCTGATAAACGGCAGCGTGGAATACAAAGGAGATTCAAAGTTCCTTATTCTTCAGGTCATGGTAAATGATAAAATGATCGATCAGCTCCTTTTTAGAGATGTTAAGAAAAACGAGATAAGAACATTTGAAACATCCGTGCCAGGAAAAAAGAAAGGTAAGATAGTTTTCCGTGTTCTAAAATCCTCATCTCCCTCTGTTGTCGTCGGGATAAAAGGGATATTACTGAAGTAAAATATTTTAATGGTCACTGCTTCTAAAAAGCAGGCGGACTTTTATAAAGTTACAGAGCCTTTGCAGTTATTTATTATTTTCTTTAATAAAAAATGTCAGTGAAGTGCTTTTTCCTTTGTAAAAAGTGGAAAGAAGATAATATCCGCTGTATTTAAGTTTCAGAAAATAATGATTAGTTTTCCCTGAGTAAAGATAAACAGGTTTTTTACCTTCCGGTATAACAATGAGTTTTGATCTCACGGACTTCCCATCTGACAGAATTCTGATCCGTAGATCGTCTGACATTTTTTTATTGAACAGATCTTCGGGAATGATCTCCAATCCTTGTCCAGAAAACAATTTTTCGTCATCAGCTTCTCTCTTTCCCGGAAAGACAACAGCTCTTCCATAAAAGAAAGGTGTCTTTGATAGTTTTTTCTTCAAACTGAAAACGATCAAATACTCCGAATCCGGGACCGCATCAACCACTCCTGTCCATGTTTTACCTTTCCTCAAAATTTCAACCGGTTTCTTCACTCCATGATCAACGAAATAAACACTACCGATCATTTCTCGTTTCAGCAATAATTCATTTTCAGGGAATTTATGTCCACAGCATATCCGGAACATGATACCTTTTTCGGCTCCGGATATTCCTGTCTCGGGAATTATCCATTTATAATGTGAAAATACAGGTAATGAAAAAAATAATACCATAATTACTATTTGAATTTTTTTATTCATCTTTTCTTCTCCTCAATACTTTGGTGTTACGATATTTGCAAACGTAACACTTGGCACGCAAAAAGTCAATCATTTTTTTATTATTCACTTTGTAGTAAAATTAAGTATGGGACTAAAAAAAATTATATTTATTAGCATATCCGTGTTTTTTCTTTCACAAATACTTCCGGCCTCAGGTCCTCCTGGAGGAAGTAAAACCGAATTTGATCTTAAAATTGATGTCAGGTCATATTTTTCTAACGACCAGAGGATCCAGTGGAGCGGAGCGGAAGCAACATTTGGAACAGAAGCGATCATCCGTGGAAATGCAAAAAAAATGATCAGGAACACCGAGTTCTTTGCAGGTGGGGAGATCAGGCTGAATCAGTCATTTGACAATAATTTCCTTGTTGATGAGTATAGAGAAAAATATATTCAGAACTTCAAGACAGACCGCTTTCAGATAGCAGGGATGTTTGTCGGGCTGAGAGTAAAGAATTTCGAATTATCATTGGGGAAGAGGAGATCGATCTTCGGAAATGACCAATTGGTACATCTTACAAACGGAGAAATTTTCCAGCCTTTCATCAGAACTGAATCCGTGCTATGGTGGGAGACAGGGCTTTTCCTGAAATACAGAAAGGGAATAATTCGGCTCGATCTGTCGGTTGTGAACGGAGGACCCGATAAAGATACCAACTCCAGTAAAGCCGCAGTAGCAAGAGCCGGGATCGAATTGAAGAATTTTGCTATCGGTGTATCGGCAAAAGTTCAGGACGGAATAGGTTCAGAACAGCAAAAACAATATAAGAACCATATAGGATTTGATATTTCATTCAGATCAGGAAAGTTCAGACTTTCCGCAGAAGGGATCTATGATGAATATGGATTCAGGAAAGAATTTAACAGCGATGATATATTCTGGGAAAGGAGTCTGTACTACAGAGATCAGTTTTATAAATCGGAGACTCCTATCACAGGAATTGGCGGATATATTGATCTCAGCTATCACAACAACAAGATCCTTGTGAATATTAACTACGGGGAATTCCATCCTGAGAAGATCAATAATCCTTATCATGATCCCCCGATAAGGAGAGGAATATTGAAGTTCATATATAATTTTTCACACGGATTTGGTATTTTTCTTAGTACTTTAATAGAGAATGACAGGTTAAGAGAGCCTGTTTTTTCAGGGGCTGAAGGCTACGCATATATAGTTGGCATGACATTTTCTATAAATTGATTTTTTTTGAGATATCAGATATCCGATCTTTATTTATAAGCAAGGAGAAAAAAATGAAAAAAATAATTATACTTATTTCAATCACAATGCTGATAGCAACAGGAATATTGCTTAGCAATGAGAATAAATCCTTCCAGCCTGTTTCATCTTCAAAGATAATGGAAATATCAGGAAAGATCCAGGCAATCATGACAAACATCCCGGTCAGGAGATCAGCAATGGAGGGCCCTTCGGTCGCATTTATAAAGATCAAAGTTAAGAACCTGACTACCGGACAGGAGAGTTCTGTTCAGATCGCACCGGGCTATTTTCTCAAGATTAAAGGGGTAGTTCTTCAGAAAAATGACCAAATCAAGATCAAAGCATTCAGAAAGGATAATTCCGCCGAAATACAATCCCTGGAGATCGAAACGAGAGGCAGGGTCCTTGTCATCAGAGATCGATTCGGCAATGGCTTGTGGGAAAAACCTCAACTCAGACCTAAAAGATCCGGATTTGGCAAAAAATAATCAGATAAGATAAGACAATATTTCATTAAGGACAACCATTCTTGAGGGGATGACCCTGTAAGAATTTTTCATCTCCTCGAGAAATCCTTCTTCAATAAGTTTTCGTATCCCGGGTTCATAGAAAGCGAACTTGTCCTTTTCAATACCTTTACTTAATCTCAATCCTGTCACGAGTGCTCTTTTCAATGGATCATTTTTTGTTCGTTCTTTTACCGGGATGATATTGTTCCTGACAGATCTGCCATAATCTCCCATGTTAGAATGGTTTGTATAATCAATCTCATCCTCATATCCGGATGCAGATAATCCTGCCCCAATATAGTTCCCACTCTCCCAATAATTCATATTGTGTTTCGATATATTGCCATCCCTGGAGTAATTTGAAATTTCATACTGTTCAAATCCTTTTTCAGAAATTTTTTCTCTAAAGATATCATAAATATAACTTTGATGATCTGCATCAGGTTGCGGTCTATTGCCAAATTCTTTTACTCCCTCAAGGAGATATGCTGACACATGATTGACATCTGATGAAGTAATAATGCTTATATTCTTTTCCAGTGTTTCTATTTCCTGACCGGGAATTCCAATAATAAAGTCAACACTTACAGAATCAAAACCAGTCTTAAGTACAGTTTTAACAGCTTCCAATGCGATTGCGCCCGAATGATTTCTTGACAAATATCTCAGATCAGGATCATAAAAAGATTGGACACCAACACTAACTCTGTTAAATCCCAGGTCCTTAAAGAAATTCAGTTTTTCCTTGTTGCACTCTTCCGGATTAATTTCTATGGTCATTTCAGTAACAATATCTGTTCTGAAATTATCATTAAGAAAAACTATTATTTTTTCGAGAGATGCTGCCGGAATTACGGCAGGCGAACCACCTCCGAAATAAACAGTATTAATCTCATGTTTGGAATTCTTCCTCATCTCCAATTCGGAACACAGAAGATCAGCATATTTTTTTGCAGAATCCTCCTCGTATTTGAACTTTGTAAAGTTGCAGTAATAGCATTCCCTTTTGCAGAAAGGGATATGGATATATATAGCCGAAGTATCTTTAGCCGGCATCTTCTTTACATCAGGATAACCCAGAGCCTCCGTTTCTTTTTTTAAGCTCAAGATCATTTTCCATGTACCATCTCATCTGCTTGCATATTCTGTCAAATACTGCAATATCTGCATTTGTCCATCGGGTCCTGTTCATTGCTCTTTTCAGAGACCGATGGAACAATCCTTTCTCTTCTTCAACGAAACTTGCACTCTTCATAAGATCGTTAATGTTTTGATTAAGCCGATCAAACGACTTCTTTGCAGCCATTTTCGGAAAGGGGGGAATAACATCTCCTTTTGTCATAAAAGAATAGATCGCATGAACAGTGACCATTACAGCCTGGGACAGGTTTAGAGACGGATATCTGACGGCAGCGGGAATATTAATACAATAGTTTGCATATTGACTTTCATCGATGGTAACACCGGAATCTTCTCTTCCAAACACAACCCCTATCTTTTCTTTTACCGATTGCTGAGATATCAGCTCGGCAGAACTCTCAAGTGAAAGAAAATCTTTTTTCCACTTCCCCTTTCTTGTTGTGGTCAGGAAAACAACAGAAAGATCGGCAACAGCTTCTTTTAATGAACTGAATTCTCTGCTGCTTTCTATTATCTCCTGAGAGCGGTATCCGAGTTTCCTCTGTTCAACAACATTTCTATATTCTACCGGATTAACAAGTCTCAGGTCACTGAATCCCATATTCTTCATCGCTCTTACTGACGACCCTATATTACCGGGATTTTTGGGTTCAACAAGTATTATACTAACATTCTTTAAAGCATCCGTTTTTCTCATTCCCGGCATTATAGTACAAACAGAAGTTGCGGGCAAACTACCTTAAACCTTATCGAATTGTTCATCGAGCCTTTTCCGCAGGAGCGTTCTCCTTTCTCCGGGAGTAGACTTTACGACAGCTGCCCTGATTGTTTTTTTATCCGATACAATAAAGATCTTTTTTTTCGCTCTCGTGACCGCAGTATACAGCAACTCCCGATTAAGCATCATGGAATGAGAAGGAGACAAAATAAGGATGAGAAAATCATACTCGGACCCTTGCGATTTGTGTATTGATATTACGTAAGAAAGGGTTATCTCATCTAATTCATCTTTTGAATATTCAATCAGATTATTATCATAATTGATTGTTAAATGTTCTGTTTTTTTATCGAATTTTTCGACTACTCCGTGTTCACCGTTAAAGATCTCTTTCTCATAATTGTTCTTAAGTTGCATCACCTTATCACCCTCTTTCAATTTAAGCTTCTCACTCTCATATATGAAATCAGATTTGTTGAATTTATCCTGAATCAGCCGATTCAGATTGTCGATCCCCGACTCACCCCGGTAAACAGGCGACAATATTTGATATGTCATTGAATTGAAATCAAAATCTAAATTGTGATATTCAATTATTTTTAATACTTTCCCCGGAATAACAACAGGATCCTGATAATTGATGAACACAAAATCAAGATCATCACTATATGGTCTGAATTCCGGTTCTTCTCCGTTATTGATTCTGTATGCATTGTCTATAATAAGACTATTCTCACTCTGTCTGAAATTTCTATTGAGATAGACGGTCATAAAATATCCCGATGTTATCAGATCCCTGAGCACATTTCCCGGGCCCACAGACGGCAACTGATCCTTATCTCCTATAATTATCAGTTTTGCGGATACCGGCACAGCTTTAAGCAGAGAGAAAAAAATATTTGTATCTACCATTGAAAACTCATCAATAATGATCACATCCGCCTTAAGCGGATTAGATTCATCATGAATGAAGTGTCTCGTTTCCGGACTTATCTTCAGCATCCTGTGTATGGTTGATGTCTGACAAAATGTAGCTTCTTCGATCCTTTTTGCCGCTCTGCCTGTCGGTGCTGCAATCTGCACAAGTTTCCCATCATCTTCAAATGCTTCGATTATTGCTCTTATTATAGTTGTTTTTCCTGTCCCCGGTCCCCCGGTGATTATGGTTATTTTATTATTTACCGCACTATCAACTGCCTCTTTCTGCTCTTCAGTAAGTTCAAACTCGATCCGTTCAATAACAGAAGCGGTATCGATCTTATCTTTATCAGGAGTATCCCCTTCCTTGCTCAGTTTCAATAGATACCTTGAGATTGCTTTCTCAATCAAAAAATTATTGTAAAGGATAATTATATTTTCAGGAATATTCTCAGATACAATCTCATTTCTGTCAATAAGATCAGATATTCCACTTTCGACCTGATCTCCCGATACTCCCAGCAGTCTTTCACCTGCAACATATAATTCCTCTCTTGTCATGTAGAGATCGCCCTTTCGCTCTTCATTTCCGGAAAGAACAAACTTCAGCCCCGACATGATCCGGAAAGGATCATCGGGTGATATCCCGAATCCCCGGGCTACCATATCCGCACGTTTGAAACCAACCCCCCTGATCCTGTCGATCATGCTGTATGGATTCACACCCAATATCTCGAAAGTATTATCCCCGAACTCTTTATATATCTTAAAGACCGTATCATCACCTATCCCGTATGGGGAAAGTTTTACGAGTAATTCCCTTAAAACCTTGTTTTCCTTCAAAGAATCTGTCAGGCCCTTTATGATACTCATTCGAAGACCCCTGATCTCTTTTAATCTTTCAGGAAATTTTTCAATTATCTCAAATGTATCCATTCCAAACTTATCAACGATCTTTTCAGCACTTTTCTTTCCTACTCCCTTTACTCTTCCTGAGGATAGGAATTTCTTTATCCCGTCCAAATCCTGCGGCAGGACAGTTTTAAAACTTTCCACTTTGATCTGATTTCCGAATCTGGGATGATAAATATACTCGCCCTCTATCTCGAGAGTATCTCCCTCCCTCACATCAAAGAGATTCCCTACAATTATCTCACTGTCTCTTTCTGGAATGGAAATAACCCTGAACACACCAAATCCATTCTCCTGGGACACGAATATTTTTCTGTTTACTTTAACTTTAAGTCCGGAAATATGTAAAGATTCCATTTGATAAAAAATTATACCTTAACCTGTTCTAAAATCAACTTAATAAAAATCACAAACTGTAAATTTCATAAAAATGCCTGCCCCCTTTCCGCTGCATTAATTCTAAAATTATAATCATTACGGGGTTTACTTTTTAGTATCGAAATGTTACTATTCCTCCAATTATACAATAAAAAAGGTGTCATCCCGTTCTCAATGGAAATAAAAGATCAAATTAAAAGAAGTGTTTCAATTACGGACGTAGTTCAGAGTTATGGACTCGATCTGAAACCTGCCGGAAAAAATTACAAGGCACTTTGTCCTTTTCACACGGAAAAGACCCCTTCCTTTTTTGTAAAACCTGAATCAGATTCCTTTACTTGCTATGGATGCAACAGGTTTGGGGATATATTCACTTTCGTACAAAACATTGAAAATGTGGGTTTTGTAGAAGCAATGAACATTCTAATAGAAAAATTCAATATTCAGGTGGAACAAAAAAAAGGATTCAATTATTCAAAAGAAAAAAAGTACTCGGTAATAAATGATATCGCCATGAAATATTTTACAGGGAACCTTTCCGGTTCCGGTGAAGGCAACAAGGCCATCAAGTATTTGAATGATCGCAATATATCCGAAAAAACAATAAAAGATTTCTCTCTTGGATATGCTCTCGACAAGTGGGACGGATTTCTTAGCTTTACAAAAAGCAGATCTCTTGATCTCGAGATGTGCATTGAATTGGGACTTCTTATCAGAAATAGTAAAGGCGAAATTTATGACCGTTTCAGGGGAAGAATAATATTCCCGATCTTCTCGGAATCAGGGACAGTTATCGGATTCGGCGGGAGAACAATATCGGATGACAAAGTAAAATACTTAAACTCTCCGGAAACTCCGCTCTTCAAAAAGGGAAAGAACCTTTACGGTTTCAACCTAACGAAACGTTTCATGAGGGAACAAAGATCTTCAATACTTGTTGAAGGATATTTCGATGTAATATCACTCTATCAATATGGAATAAAAAATGTGGCAGCATCTCTCGGAACAGCATTGACACCGGGGCAGATTCACTTGTTAAGGAGAGTTTCCGAGGATATATTTATCGGATATGACTCAGATGAAGCAGGGATAGATGCAACGATAAGGGGAATTGAGAGAATGTTCGAACAGAATCTTAATCCCCGTATTTTGAAGTTCAGGGGGGAAAAAGATCCTGATGATTTTATCAGAAAATTCGGCACTGAAGAATTCGAAAAAGAACTCGGATCTTCAGTAGATGGTTTGAAATTCCTCATTTCCATGATCACGAAAAAGTATAATACGGATATTCCCGAAAAGAAAAGAGACGCAGTAAAAGAAATCGGCAGATTCATCAGTAAATTCGATGACCCGATAGTGAGGGACGGATATATTACAATAGCTTCAGATTTTTTCAATGTAAATGAAAAAGAATTCGAACCTTTAAAAACTGTCTCTCCCAAATCAACAGGATCACCTGCGCCGGTGGAATTGCTCACATCCGAAAACATCCTTCTTCAATCTATATTGAAAGAGCCTTCGTTCATAGGAATGATAGAGCCATTGTTCAATTCCCGATTATACTCTGTCATAAATATCGGAAATCTGCTGAAAAAAATATTTGAGAACTATGCTTCACAGGGGGTTCTTAATTTTGATCTGCTTCAGGAAGAACTCACTCCCATAGAAAAAATAACATTGAGAACCGTCTTCGATAGTATAGAAGATATTTCCGGAGATAACAGAGTCCTGGAACAGAATATTGAATCTTCCATGGTAAATTTCTTTAGTATTTTAAATGAAGTCGAAATCTCAGAAATAGGAAAAAAAATCAAGAGAGCTGAAAGAGAAGGAAATATCGAAGAGATCAAGAAGCTTATCAACATAAAAAACAAGTTCAATCAGCAAAAATATAAAGTCTCATTAGGAGGAAATATTGCCAAATAGTAAGACAGAAAAGATGAGCAAATCAGGAAAGAATAAAGGGAAGACCGTAATAGCTGATATTCAGATTTCTTCAAAAATGTACGATGAATTGATAGAAATAAGCAAAAAAAATGAAAACAAAATAGAACGCGAAGATTTCACAAGATTTCTTGAAGAGAACAATCTGAAGAAACAGAAAAAAGAGATCACTCACAGATTGAACACATTAAATATAAAAATAGCGCGGAAAAAATCTGTTATGAACTCTGAAAAACTTAAGCAATACAACAGTTTCCTGACAGATTATAAAAAAGAGCTTAAATCTATTGTGAGACGATCAAAGAAACACTTCGGAATTGTAGAAAATACTTATATATCAAGTTTATTCGACCGTGAAGAGATAATTAAGATCAATCTGAAATTCCTGAAGCTTTTTCTAAAAGAGAATGAGATAAAACTTGTAAACCTTCCAAAACCGAAACCGACCTCTCCGGGTCAGGAAAAAAGTGATATCGTCGGTGACCCGGTAAGACAATATCTCCGGGAAATGGGGGGAGTCAATCTTCTTTCCAGAAGTGAAGAAGTGGTGATCGCAAAGAAGATAGAGAGAGGCGAAAAGAAAGTTGTTAAAGCTCTGTCAAAAACGAATATAGTTCTGAATTCCGTAATTGAACTTGGAGTTGATATTCTGGAGGGAGTAAAAGATATCGATGATGTAATAGATGTGAATGAAGACATCCTTGATGAATCGAAAAAACAGAATGTCAGAAATCATTTTCTGAAACAATTTGAAATTCTCAATCAACTAAAAAGAGATCTTAAAACAGATAAAGGCAGTAAATCATCAAATTTTTCTATTGCAAAAAAGATGGTTGAGATCACCCAGTTGATACAGAGTATGTCACTCAGGCAGGAACACAAGAAATCTTTCATGTACAGGATAAAGCAGTTAAAAGAGAATTACACTCATATTCAGGGGCGGGTGGAAAAGCTGAAGGTTGAAACTTCCGGAAAGAAAGGAAAAGTATTAAAGAGCATCAAAGAAGAGATTTCAAATTATCAGAACAGACTCGAAGGCCTTAATAAAAAATATGATATCACTCCGGAAGATTTATTCAAAACCTGCAAAGATATCGAGAACGGGCAGAGACTTATAGAATTCTCGAAAAATGACCTCGTCGAATCAAATCTAAGACTTGTTGTATCAATTGCCAAAAAATATATAAATCGGGGACTTCAATTCTCAGATCTTATTCAGGAAGGTAATATCGGACTTATGAAAGCTGTTGAAAAATTTGAATACCAACGGGGATATAAATTCTCCACTTATGCCACCTGGTGGATAAGGCAAGCTATTACAAGAGCGATAGCCGATCAGGCGAGAACAATAAGAATTCCGGTACATATGATCGAAACGATCTATAAGATAAACAGGACACAGAGACGACTTGTTCAGGAACTGGGAAGAGAACCGACCGAAGAAGAGATCGGAGCAGAAACAGGATTCACTTCTGATAAGATCCGCAAGATCATGAAGATCGCTCAAGAACCGATATCACTTGAGACTCCCGTCGGAGATGACGAATCCCATTTAAGAGATTTCCTTGAGGATGATCAAACCGCCTCACCTCCTGAGATGATAAATCAGATGAACCTCAGAGAACAACTCAACTTTGTCCTGTCAACTCTGACCGAAAGAGAAGCGAGAGTTATCGAAATGAGATTCGGATTGATCGATGGAAACGAACATACTCTGGAAGAAGTTGGACAAGAATTCCAGGTAACAAGGGAAAGAATAAGGCAGATCGAGGCAAAAGCTTTAAGAAAACTCAAGAAAAAATCAAAGAAACTTGTCAGTTTTCTTGATAAACCCGAGAATATAAAATAAGTTATTCTTCTGCATCACTTCTGGGGTGTAGTTTATCGTAAATCTTTTTAACCCTGTCTTTTGCTACAAATGTATATATCTCTGTTGTAGAAATATTGGAATGACCCAACATCATCTGTATAGACCTGAGGTCTGCGCCCTGTTCCAGCAAATGTGTGGCAAACGAGTGTCGGAGCATATGTGGCGTCAGTATTTTTGATATTCCCGTTTTAACTCCATATCCTTTAATGATCTTCCATAGACCCTGACGACTTAATGGTCCTCCATTTTTGTTCAGAAAAATAAAATCAGTGCTATTTTTTTTTAATAATCTCGGGCGTGCCAGCTCATAATATCTTAATAGTTCTTTTTTAGCTTTTTCATTGAAGGGAACTATCCGCTCCCGGCTTCCCTTTCCCATTACCCGGAGAAAATTATCATCAAGAAAAATGTTTTCAAATTTAAGTCCGATGGTCTCTGATATTCTTAGCCCTGTTGCATACATAAGTTCGAGAATGGCCCTGTCCCTTACTCCCGTATTCTTTGTTATATCCGGAGAATTTATCAGGTCTACCACATCTTTTTTTGAAAGATATTTCGGAATACTTTTCCATTTTTTTGGAAATGAAATATTTGAGACGGGATTTACATCAATCTTTTCATCAATTATCAAATATTTGTAAAAACTCCTCAGAACGGATATCAAATGTGATTGAGTTGAGGGCATTTGACCTTTCCTGGATTCTACTCTGATAAAATCGAGGATATCTCCTTCTGAAACTTTTAGATATTCCAGATCTTTTTCTTTCAGAAAGTTTCCAAATTTATCCATCTCTCCTACATATGAAGACAGTGTGTTCCCTGACAATCCTTTCTCGATATCAAGAAATACCCTGTATCTGTCTAATTCATAAAAGTATTTATCTTTGTCCCACATTTTATCTTCCGGCATTACATAAATGGATTAAATGCCAACTCCTTTTTTAGTGTTGTCTCCTCTCCATGCCCCGGAAGCAAAATAGTTTCCGGAGGGAAAAGCCTTAAAATATCGAGAGAATTCTGCAGAACACCAAAATCACCTCCCGGAAGATCTGTCCTCCCGACCGATCCGGCAAAGAGGGTGTCCCCGGTAAAAATGATATTCTCAGCCTTAAAACAAACGGACCCGGGAGTATGACCCGGTGTATGTATAACGGTCAGTTCAACATCTCCGACACCAATCTTATCTCCGTTTTCAAAAAAGTTATCAGGGGGAGGAGGAATTGACAACCCTAAAGATTCTGCCAGACTCAAATTCACTCCTGAATTAAGGACAGGCAGATCTTCTTCGTGCATCATAAGTGGGATGTTAAATTCGTTAAGGATCCCGGAAACACCGCCGCAATGGTCCATATGTGCATGGGTGAGAATCACACCTTTGGGAATCAGTTTCATCTTCCGGATTGTTTTTATTATCCGTTTGCCCTCATCTCCGGGATCAATTATAAAACAATTCTCCCCTGTTTCCCGATAGACTATATAACAATTTACACCGAGTTCTCCAACAGTTATTTTATTATATCGCATCACAAATACTAATCCTTCTGGAAAATATACCAGAATCCCATAATATTAGAAAGGGGACAGGCACTTTTCAAAATAAAGATCAGATCCTAGATCCGAAACGACCCCGAATTAACCAAATCCAAATATTTAGAACGAGAATATAACTGCGTCTGAAATTTTTAATTTGAAAAAATGATGTTATAATTTAAAGTTATATAATTAAAGGAAGTGATAAATTGAAGAAGCCGGTTTGTTTAATAATCAGAGACGGATGGGGCAAAGGTGATCAAACAGATTCAAATGCAATATTTGTAGCAAAAACACCTTTTACAGACGGTATAGAGAAAAAATTCCCTACAACAATGATTAAAACATCCGGACTGGATGTAGGGCTACCGGAAAGATATCAGGGCAATAGTGAGGTCGGCCATCTTAATATCGGAGCAGGAAGGATCGTTTACCAGAGCCTCACTAGAATTGAGAATTCCATTAATAACGGAGAATTCTTTAAGAATAAGAAATTAAGAAAATCAATAATATCTGCGATCAAAAAAAAAGCCACTATTCATTTGATGGGACTTATTCAGGAAGAAGGTGTCCACGCTGTTACCAGGCATTGCTTTGAAATATTGAAGATCGCAAAAGATGAAGGTGCCAAAGATGTGCTCATTCATGCAATAACAGACGGGAGGGACACGCCACCGAGATCGGCACTGGAACATCTGAAATTTCTTCAGGATGGAATTAACAGAATAGGAATAGGAAGAATTGCATCTGTTACCGGCAGATACTATATGATGGACAGGGACAAAAGGTGGGACAGAACCGAAATCGGCTATAGGGCCATAATGGAAGGAAAAGGACTGCATGTTAAGAACTGGGAAGAAGCAGTCCGGAATAATTACGCCCAGGGTATAACTGACGAATTCATTAAGCCCTGCACAATAAACTATACAGGGATCGATCGGGACGATACTTTTATTTTTTTCAACTACAGATTTGACAGAACACGCCAAATAACCAAAGCAATTGTCGAAAAAGATTTTTCTGAATTCAGTACCATTAGGCATAACATGGATTTCCTGACAATGACCCATTATTATGATAACGGGAATTTTACCGAACTTTTTTCAGAACTCACATACAAAAACATTCTGGGAGAAATTATTTCTTTAGAGGGGATCAGACAATTAAGGATCTCTGAAACTGAAAAATTCGCCCATGTTACATTCTTCTTTAATGCACTCAGAAATAAACCATTTCCCGGAGAGGACAGAATTCTCGTCAACAGTCCAAAAGTTGCAACCTATGATAAAAAACCTGAAATGTCCGCTTTCGAAATAACTGAAAAACTCCTGATCGCGATCAGGTCGAAAAAGTATGATTTAATAATAGTGAACTTCGCAAACTGTGACATGGTGGGTCATACCGGCGTTTTCAACAAGATACTAAAAGCAGTTGAAACTGTGGATTCATGTACAAATAAAGTGTCTGAAGCTGTCCTTGATCAGGACGGAGTTGTCATTCTGACCGCAGATCACGGCAACGCCGAAGAGACAAAACTCGAGGACGGATCTCCGATGACATCACATACAACAAATCCGGTTCCTCTTACATTGCTTGGGGCGGGAAATATCAAACTCAGATCCGGCGGAAAGCTCAGTGACATCGCTCCAACCATACTGGAGATCATGGGGATAAACCAACCTCCCGAAATGGATGGAGTAAGTCTTATAAAAAAATCTTCCTGATAACTGTTCTATCTCATTTCGTTATGTACCATAATTATATTGTTTTTTTTATCTAAAAAAAATATAATCTGGATTAATAGGAGGATATATGAAAAATATGTTCAAAATTTTCAGCATTATTGTACTTATGTTAGGACTCTCGTTCAGCGCATATTCAAATGGATTAAATCTGAACGGAATGGGTACTAAAGCTATAAGTATGGGTGGTGCATTTATTGCAGTTGCAGACGATTACAGCGCAGTATTCTGGAATCCCGCAGGATTGACGCAGATGGACAAAGCAAACTTCACTGCTTTTTCATCCTTCATAGTTCCAACAGGCACCTACAAGTATGCAGTCGCCGGTATAGACACGACATCAGAAAGTAAGATCTTTCCAGCCCCGGCAATTACATATTACAAACCACTTTCTGACAAACTGGTTTTCGGACTTACTTTTTATGCAACATCGGGAGCAGGGGCTTACTGGAATGGTGCAGACCTTAAACCGCTTAACGTAGGATTCCCCGCTGATACAAAAGCATACAAATGGGAAAGTAAAGTTGGCGGACTTACCGTTTCACCTGTCATTGCATTCAAAATAAGCGATAAGTTCTCACTTGGCGCAACTCTAAATATTACATACGGAATGCTGGATATGAACAGACATGCTCTTGGTTTACAATACACGGAATCCGCAACCGGTATCGGCTTTGGTGCAACAATCGGTGCAATGTTCAAACCTTCGGATAAGTTCAGCATCGGATTAACATTTAAAACCCCTCAAAAGCTTACTTTGAAAGGGGATATTGCTCTTGAACGTCTCAGTAATGTGTTACCTATCCCGGGATTAAATGATTCGGTAGAGATAACAAGAGATATCACATGGCCGATGTGGGCCGGTGTAGGAATCGCTTTCAAACCTACAGATAAACTTACAATTGCTTTTGATGTCCAGTATACCAAATGGTCAACTCTCGACGAACTTCCTGCCGAAACGGATGACACATTATGGAACACTTCATTGCCGTTTATCGGGAAACTGATCGATGGAACTTCGTACGAATTGATGTGGGAAGATGCAACTCAGATAAGAGTGGGATTCGACTACAAACTTTCTGACACATTTTCACTGAGAGGCGGTTACTATAACGATCCGGCTCCAGCACCTGATACAACACTCAACATACTCCTCCCCAGTATTACATATAATGTATTCACACTCGGTTTCGGTTACCATACCGAAAAGATCGTTCTTGATGCAGGCTTTGAATATCTGAGCGGAGCTGACAGAGAGGCTGACATGTCTCTGAGTAAAGCAATGCCAGGTACACATGGGATGAAAATGCTGGTTCCGTCCATCAGCTTAACATTTAATTTTTAATACAAATATCAAAATAAAGGGGGAAAAGGTTTGTGCCTTTTCCCTTTTTTTTTCTTGAAAAAAATTGGCTTATAATGTAGTATCCGTTCAGGAGGAAAAATGGATAACGAGATACATATTCCGACAGATGTTCCGAACGGAAGTATAAATGAATATCTTTCAAATGCCGATGAGATAACACTCGGTTCCGGGAGAGTTATGCTTTTCGCAGGTGACCAGAAAATTGAGCACCTGAATGCAGACTTTTATGGGGATAATATACACAAAGATGATGGTGATCCTGAGCATCTTTTCAGGATAGCCGACAAAGCCGAGATCGGGGTTTTTGCAACCCAGATGGGATTGATATCAATGTACGGCAGTGATTATCCGGAAGTTCCATACCTTGTGAAGTTAAATTCAAAAACTAATCTGGTCAAGACTGCTCAGAAAGATCCGGTTTCACTACAGCATATAGATATGGATCAGGTTATTGATTTCAAGAATAAATCGGGACTTAATATTCTCGGGATCGGTTACACAATATATCTCGGAAGTGAATTTGAGCACTTAATGATAAGAGAAGCAGCTCAGGCTATTCGTCACGCACATGAATACGGGCTGGTCTCAGTACTCTGGATATATCCGAGGGGACAGTCCGTAAAAAATGAAAAGGATCCCGATCTCATTGCAGGAGCTACCGGAGTAGCTGCAACACTTGGCACAGACTTTGTAAAGGTCAACTATCCGAAAAAAGAAGGCGAGGAATCATCAGAAATGTTTAAAAGAGCTGTGATCGCGGCAGGAAAAACAAAAGTAATATGTGCAGGAGGATCAAGTACTGATCCGAAACTTTTCCTACAGCGTCTTCATGACCAGATCCATATATCCGGAGCAATGGGAAATGCAACAGGAAGAAATATCCATCAAAAATCCCTCGAGGATGCTGTACGGATCGCAAATGCAACTTCAGCAATAACTATCCATGACAAAAGTGTTGAAGAGGCCTTTAAAATTTACAACGGAAAATAATCTTTTCTGATAATTATTAAGATTTATTCATATAAACTGAGCCGGTGTTATAAGCATTCGTATTAATTGACACAATAAATTTATTTTGATAACATCGACTGTTAACACACGGAGGAATTATGATAAAAGGAAAATATCTGTTTACATCCGAATCGGTCACCGAAGGACATCCGGATAAGGTTTGCGACCAGATATCTGATGCAATTCTGGATAAATGTCTATCTCTTGACAAAGAATCAAAAGTGGCAGTAGAATGCCTTATAAAAACCGGAGCAGTGATTGTAGCCGGAGAAATAACAACAAATTGTTATGTGAAAATCCCAAAAATAGTAAGAGAAACTCTCAAAGAAATAGGGTATACAAAATCAAGTTTTGGTATGGATGCCGACAATACCGCGGTTCTGGTTCATCTTGAAGAACAGTCTTCTGATATCTACCAGGGAGTAAATTCCGAAGATGGTCAATACAAAGAACAGGGAGCAGGAGACCAGGGAATGATGTTCGGATATGCAACTAATGAAACGAACAACTATATGCCGCTTCCTATTGATATGGCTCACAAACTTTCGAAAAAACTCGCCGAAGTAAGGAAAAATGGCACTCTCCCCTATCTGGGACCTGACGGGAAATCTCAAGTCACAGTCGAATATAACGATGGCAAACCGCAAAAGATAACAACTGTCGTTATTTCGAATCAGCACGATGAGGGAATTGAACATAAGCAGATAAAAGATGATGTTATCAGGGAAGTGATCAAGCCGGTTCTGGGAGATTTGATCAATAATGAAACAATATTTTTTGTTAATCCCACAGGAAAATTTGTTAGAGGTGGTCCCCAGGCTGATGCAGGTCTGACAGGAAGAAAGATTATTGTCGATACTTATGGTGGAATGGGGAGACATGGAGGCGGTGCATTCTCAGGAAAAGATGCTTCAAAAGTTGACCGTTCCGGAGCATATGCCGCAAGATATATTGCAAAGAACGTAGTCGCTGCAGGCCTTGCCGACAGATGTGAGATCCAACTTGCTTATGCAATAGGAGTTGCAGAACCGGTATCTGTAATGGCTAATACATTTGGGACAGGAAAGATTCCTGAAGAAAAAATAGTTGAGATGATCAGCGAGGTTTTTCCGTTAAAACCGGCTGATATAATTAAAGAATTAGGATTAAAAGAACCAATATTTAAACAGACAGCTGCTTACGGACATTTCGGAAGAGACTCTTTCCCATGGGAAAAACTGGACAAGGTTGACGATCTAAAAAAATATTAAAAATATAATAGAGCGAAAGATATATGAGCAGGAAAAGATATAAGGTCCTTATTACTGATGATGAGAGTGATATCAGGGAACTACTGGGAGATTTTCTTGAAGATAAAGGATTCGATTACTTCCTTGCTGAAAATGCATTCGAATCCCTGGAGATATTCAAGAACAATCCCGATATAGACTTGGTAATGTCCGATATCAGAATGCCGGGGAGATCGGGCCTCGATCTACTCGGAGATATAAAGCAAATTGATGAAGATGTCATTGTGATAATGATCTCTGCCGTAAAAGATATTGAGTCAGCTATTTCTGCAATGTCCAGAGGTGCATACGACTATGTATCAAAACCTTTCAAACTGGCCGAAGTAGGAATAATAGTTGACAAAGCAATAGACAAAAGGAGACTTATTCTTGAAAACCGGGAATACCAACGGAATCTGGAGATAAAAGTCGCCGAAAGGACTGAAGAATTGAAAAATGCATTGAATGAATTGGATACATCATACCTTATGACACTGGAATCACTTGCCACTGCTCTCGACATGAGAGATGAAGAAACACAAGGGCATTCGGTAAGGGTTCTACAATATGCAATGAAACTGGCCGAACTCATGAACATAAAAGATCCTGCTAAACTTAAAATTCTTGAATATGGGTCTCTCCTCCATGATATCGGAAAAATTGGGATACCGGATGCAATCTTAAAAAAACCATCCAGTCTTAATGAAGAAGAATGGAAGATAATGAGAACTCATCCGTCAGCCGGATATAAAATACTCAGCAATATCCGATTCCTTGAAGAAGCCTCAAAAATAGTCCTTTATCATCATGAGAACTATGACGGGACCGGTTACCCGGATAAACTCAAAGGGAATGACATACCGTGGGCAGCCAGAATATTTTCAGTTGCAGATGCTCTTGATGCAATGACCTCTCACCGTTCATACCGAGATGCCCTTTCTTTCGAAAAAGCAGAAGCGGAATTGAGGCAATACTCAGGGACAAGATTTGATCCGGAAGTAGTCGAGGCATTTTTGACCATTTCCATCACAGATTGGGAAAAAGAAGGTCAAAAAGCGATCAGAAAAGTTAAAGAAAACCACTCGTCTGATAATTAATTCAGATCAAGCCTTAATATCAGAGCATCATCTCCGGGATTATTATAGTATCCTTTTCTGATCCGGAGAAATTTGAACCCTGACTTCTCATAGAATTGTACTGCTCTTTTATTTTGAGATCTCACTTCAAGAAAGACTGATTCCATTTTTTCTCCAACAGCAATTTCTATCAGGGATGATAAAAGACCCCATCCTATTCCCTTCCTTCTTGATTTCCTCTTCACTGCAATATTGTTTATTTCTATGATATCGATAATTTTCCTGAAAACTATAAACCCCTCAATATTTCTGTTCTCAAAACTGCGAAAAACGAGTATAGTGGAAATTTTATTATTAAACTCTTCCTCAAAAAATGATCTTTTCCATGGATTTGGCGAACTTTCTCTCTCTATATCCAAAATATCATCAATATCTTCCGGCTTCGCCTTCTCAATTTTTCCTTTTTCCAAAATTTTTCTCGGCATCCGGAATCCTTATGTACAAAGGTTCAATATTGCCTGTCCCTTTCTTATAATTACCAGCATTAAATTCCGTCAATGCAATGGACCCGACTTCACTTGATATAAAAGGAGATCTGTTGACAACAATGCTTCCCGGAAAATCTTCTGAAAGAAGATCTTTATATACCAAAGAACCCATGCCGGTAAAACAAATATTGCTTTCATTTTGCAATTCACCCTTCAGTTCTCCGACCTTTATCAATGTCGGTTCAATACTCCGGACCAAATCATTCTTTTTGCTCTTGTATGAAGCAAAATATATTTCTTCCCTTCGTGCATCAAGTATGGGAATAATGGTCATCCCCGTATAGGTCAATTTTGCTGCTGCAGCTTCCAGCGAACTTACAGGAACAACAGGGATAGGCTTGCCGAAGAACAGTCCTTTCAATGTTGCAAGACCGACTCTGATCCCTGTAAAAAATCCCGGCCCGACAGAGACTCCTATAAGACCGATGTCATCAGCATTGATCTTTAATGTTAAAAACACTGAATCAATATATGAAACAAGTGTTTTGGAAAGTTCCTCTGAAGAAATAAAATTAAACTCAGTAAGGATCTCTTCCCCTTTCAGAATAGTGATAGAACAATAATTGGAAGTCGTATCAAGTGCAAGAGTAAACTTCATACTGCTTTTTCAAGAATGACTCTCGTCCCGGTTCCGATATTTGAAAAATCTACACGATCCATATAGTTCCTCATTATAAGAATCCCCCTTCCGTTAAGTGAAAGGACGTCCTTAGATTCGATCTTCTTTGACATCTCCTCGAAATCAACTATTTCAGTATTCTGATCCGTTACTGTCAATTTCAGTTTCCTTTTCTCCCATTCGAAATCGAGGAAGACCCTTTTCTTCGGATCATATTTGTTCCCGTGAATGATCGCATTGTTAATTACTTCTCTGAGAGATATCTCGATCTTGAACATATCATCATCCGATATCTTCAAAATGTTCTTCAGATAATTAAGGATGAATACAGTGAATTCAGTAAATTTAAGATTACTGACAAAATTCGTAGATATTTTTCTGCCTGTTAGCATATCAAAAGTATATCAAAAGAAAGAGAGATTTTCAAAAACCTGATTTATCGATATGCTGACATATTGCGTCCCAACTCCAGAGAAAAAGGAACATCCTTGACATTATTTTCCCCCAAACATAGAATTAATTGTTCTATAATAATAATAGGAGAATATTATGACAGTAAAGAAAAAAACAGCAACTAAAGAAAACTGTAATTGGGTCTTTAACCTTATAGTAAAATTTGTCGATGTAATGAGAAATGTACTTAGTGAGAAACTTTTCAAATTTTTAAAAAAATGGCTTCTCATCCTCGGGAATTGCGGATTTTATGTAGCTTCCGCTCTCGCTTTTCTAATAGGTCTCATAGCTGCAATCAGAACAGAATCATTCGGGGTATTTGCAACAGGATTCGGATATGCGATCGGGTTTTTCGTCCTTCAGTACGTAGCGGTAAAATTTGCAAATGCCGGAGATAAGCTGATAGAGAACAACAAGACGGGACTGGCTTCAGCGGCCTTCCTTGATAGCATAGGTCTATTGTTCATGATCGGAGGTGCACTTATTCTGCTATTCAATTCATACTTAGCTATAAAGCAAGGGGCATTTTCACCGTTTTTAGAAGGAATTGCAGCCTTTATTGTGTTTGAACTGTTCGCACTTCTTGCACTTAACCCGAAAACAGTAACTTTAGAGGTTGTTCCCGGAACTTCAGCAGGACAGGAAGCAATAGGGATCGTCACTTTCTTCCTGAAATCGTTCATGAAACTAGTTCCTATCATTTACGGCGTAGGGATTATTGTTACAACGATCCTTATGTTCATCCACTCCTTTGGATTGTTCAAGGAAGGCAGAATGACATTTGCGTGGCTGAGAGTTACGGGAGATTTCCAGACAATAGCAATAATTGCGTTGCTTCCTCTATTAGCTTACATTATTTTTGCTTTTGTTTTCCTTGCTATTGATGTAATAAGGGCGATACTTTCTATCCCATCGAAACTGGACAAACTGGCAAAATAGATCAGATTAATCCCTTAAAATGGCAATAAATCTGATAATAAACGGTTGCCCTCTCGAGATATTCGATGGGGCAACCATAGGAGACGCCATAAGGAAATTCTCTCCTGATACACTTTCTGATGTTGAGCAGGGAAGATCCGAAGTCAGGGATTTGGACGGCAACTTGTACTACCTTAGCGGAGAACTGACCGGAGGAGAAGTATTTGGAATTGAAAAAAAATCACAATCGGAGAAAAATATGGATCAATCAAAACACTCACTGATTACTATAGTTTTAATAGCATTATCTCTCATACTTCTTGGAACATTCCTGATCAGGGCAGATAGTGAAGAAACAACAATCACCATATTTCATCTTAATGATATACACGGAACTATCAAAAATATGGGGAAAATCACTTCAATTGTTGAAACAGAAAAAGCAAATAATCCGAATGTATTCCTTATGGAGGCAGGAGATAATTTCAGTGGAAATCCGGTTGTCGATCAGTATGATCCTAAGGGCGAGCCCATATTGGTATTGATGAATAAAATGAAGTTTGATGTGGGAGTATTAGGTAATCACGATTTTGATTTCGGGAAAAAGATATTAAAAAGATTTATGAAGAAAGCAAATTTTCCGATCTTATGCTGTAATGTAAAAAGCAATGATCCCGACTTCCCTCAGCCTGAACCTTATACAGTATTAAAAACCGAGAACGGAATTGATCTGGTTATTCTCGGATTGATCCAAACAGAAGCACATTCGGGAATTCCCAGCACGCTTCCTGCTAACGTTAAAGATCTTAGATTTTTTAAAGGAACTGAATTTGCTTTAAAATACAAATATTTGAAAAAAGATAACAATATCTTCATTGCCCTCAGCCATCTCGGATTTGGAAAAGACAAGGAACTTGCTGCCAACATGAAGGAACTTGACTTGATAATTGGTGGTCACTCTCACACACTGATTGAGAACCCCGCGTTTGAGAACGGAGTACTAATTGCACAGGCCGGGGCACATGCAGACTACCTTGGCAGAATCGATATTGTGGTCAAAAATGGTAAAATAATAAGCAGGAAGGGCTCTGTTATTGATCTTCATAAAGTAAAAACAAGTAACAAAGAAATTGATAAACTTGTTACAGATTTCAACAGCGAAAGTTCTCTGAACAATGTCCTTACCGTGATCGACACCACTATCACCGGAAGAAACGACCTGGGTCTAATGGTCACTGATGCTGTTCGTGAGGACCTTGGCCTCGACATGATCTTCTACAATAAAGGAGGGATCAGGATAAACAGATTATCCGGTAAGGTCAGGGCCAAAGATATTTACTCTATGCATCCTTTCGGGAACTATATCGTTGAGATATTGATGGATACTTCGGAAATAAAAAACCTTATCAAAAATGATTATGAAAGTCACAGGGGACTCGATATAATCCCTTCGGGACTAACCTACAGAGTAACCAGAGATCTGAACAAAAAAGTTATTAAAGTTGAATTATTCGATCTTAACGGATACAGGTTGCCGGACAACAGAAAATTCAGGGTCGGACTCAACAACTATATCGTAAGTTCTTATAATTTCACACATAAAGATCCGGGGAAATCTACAAATGCGAAAACAGTGGATATTATGCTCAGATTCTTTTCTAACCTGAAAAAGAAATTGAATTACTCTGATGTAGTAAGAGCCGAAGAAAAAATCGTCTATTCAGGGAATGTTAAAACTTTGGGTGTAACGGAAACGGATATTTTTGCAGCAAAGAAAACATTCTATAAAAACTCCCCATCCGGAAATCTTATAACAGATGCGATGAGGGTTCAAACAAGTTCTGATCTGGCGTTATTCCCGACCAGGCTTTTAAGAGAAGGATTGATCATACAAAAAGGAAAAAAGATATACAAAGAGGTACTTCCCGATCTTTACAGTTTCATAAAACAAAGCAAAGTTATAAAGATCACACTTACCGGGAAGCAATTAAAAGATTTCATATTTAAAAGGACCGGACAGAAGAACAATATAGACCTTCAGATATCGGGAGCATCATACTCCGTCCTTTATGATAAGGAAAATAAGGTTTGTAATGTAGAATTTAGTTTATCCACAGATCCGATCTTCAGTGAAGCAAAATCCTACAGCATTGCCATGATCGAATATGAATTCAGGAATTTCTATAAATTGAAAAAATTAACCGCCAAACCTGAAAGGGTAAAGAAAGGACTTGAGGATATTTTGTCAGAATATATCATGGCTAAAAAGATCATCACAGAACAAATAGCAATACCAAGGATCCTATTAAAAAAACAAGTGAAAGCGAGGAGGTAAAATTGGCTCAACTATACTACAGACACTCAACAATGAACGCCGGGAAATCAACAGAAGTATTGAAAATAGCACACAATTATGAAGAACAGAATAAAAAAGTTCTCCTCTTTACACCTTCAATTGACGACAGGTACGGAGAGGGAAAGATCACATCAAGAATGGGTTTCCAGCGTGAAGCAATAATGATCAAATCGGATACAGATATTTATGCAATCGCCGAGAAAGAGAGTCCTTTTTGTATTCTCATTGATGAAGGACAATTCCTTAACCGCCAGCAGGTGATCACGCTGACAAAAATAGTTGATGAACTTAATATACCCGTAATTGTTTACGGGCTTAAGAACGATTACAGGAACCAATTATTTCCGGGAAGCGAAGCACTTCTCCTCCTTGCAGATAAGATAGAGGAAGTGAAAACAGTATGCTGGTATTGTACAAGAAAGGCAACCATGCTTATAAAATTCAAGGATGGAAAGCCTGTCAACAAAGGTGAGCAGATAGAGATCGGTGGAAACGATAAGTACACTTCTGTATGTAGAAAATGCTATTCTGCCAGATTACCGATCATTTAAACAGTTAATAACCCTTATCGAACTTGAAAATAGTATAATAAAGTTGTAAAGTCATATAATAAAAAATGGAAAACAATAAGCCGCTGGTAATTGGTGTAGCCGGAGGGAGTGGATCCGGGAAGACCACGATCATTAATTCGATAATAGAAAAGATCAATCCTTTTGATGTGGTAACACTTCAGCATGATTCCTACTATAAGAACAACAATCATCTTCCTCTACTCGAAAGAGAGAATATTAATTACGACCATCCTGATTCGCTAGAAACAGATCTTTTAGTTTCAAATCTGGAAGGTCTATTGGAATGGAAAGAAATCGAAACACCGATCTATGATTTCAAAACCCATTCAAGAAAAAAAAAGGGACTGATAAAGAAACCAGCCGAAGTAGTGATAGTTGACGGTATCCTGATATTTGTTGAGGAAAGATTAAGAGAACTTATGGATGTAAAGATATTCGTGAACACCGATAGCGATATAAGGTTCATAAGAAGATTGAAAAGGGATATGATCGAAAGGAACAGAAGTCTTGACTCTGTAATAAATCAATATCTGGCAACAGTAAAACCTATGCATCTCGCTTTTGTTCAACCCAGCCGTAGATTTGCAGATATCATTATTCCAGAGGGAAAAAGTCCTATCTCAACAGCAATGGTTGTAAATCTTATAGAAAGCCATTTAAAAAAAGGTCAGAAAAAGAACTGAAGGCTTATGTCTGGAGAATTTGTTATGGTAGAAAAAGAATTTATAAGTGCACAGCAGTTGTTGGAAGATTCTTTCCGGCTTGGCATTAAGATCCTCGAGAGTGGTTTTAGACCAAACTACATTGTCGGGATCTGGAGAGGCGGCACTCCCGTAGGAATAGCCGTTCAGGAATTGTTGGATTATTTTGGAATAAAAACAGACCATATCGCAATAAGAACATCATCCTATGAAGGGATCGGCAAAAGAAAAAAAGAGATCAGGGTTCACGGTCTGGATTATATCTCAAACAGTATCAATTACGATGATAATCTGCTGATCGTTGATGATGTATTCGATACAGGGTTAAGCATTGAAGGAGTTTTAAATTCTCTCAAAGCGAAAGCCAGAAGGAACACTCCCAAAGATATAAGGATCGCAACATCCTATTACAAACCGGACAACAAAAAAACTGACTTCAAACCAGATTATTATATTCATGAAACATCCAACTGGCTTATTTTTCCGCATGAACTTGATGGATTATCAAAAGATGAGATCGAAAAATATAAACCAAATGTTTCAAAACTAATTAAGGCGGTAAACAAAAATGGAAATAACACGTAAATTTATAGAAAAGATACCAAAAACTGATTTGCATCTTCATTTAGACGGTTCTTTGAGATTGGAAACACTTATTGAACTTGCCGATGATGCAGGTATAGAACTTCCGGCCAAGACTGTCGAAGGTCTGAAAAAAACTGTTTTTAAAGATAAGTACAATAACCTTGGAGAATATCTGAAGGGGTTTTTCTATACTGGCTCAGTAATGCAGACAGCAGATTCTCTTGAACGAATATCTTACGAACTCGCTCTGGATAACATCAACGAAGGAGTTAAATATATAGAGGTCAGGTTTGCACCGCAATTACATCAGAATGATGATCTCGGTATAATCGATGTCCTAAAAGCAGTTAACAAAGGGTTGAAAAAAGCTCAGACAGAATTCAATGATCGCAAAGAGATAGGTTCCGGTACAGAACCGCCTTTCGAATACGGAATAATCTCCTGTGCAATGAGAATGTTTGATTACGGATTTTCCAAATATTTCGATGATCTGCTGAACGTTCACAAATATTCTGACAGAAAATGGATATTCTCATTAGCTTCACAGGAACTCGTAAGAGCTTCAGTAGATGCCAGGGATAATCATGACATTCCGGTTGTCGGATTTGATCTGGCTGGAATGGAAAAGGGATATCCTGCTGTTGATCATAAATATGCATACAACCTCGCACACAAAAGTTTTCTGAAAAAAACTGTCCATGCCGGGGAAGCTTACGGGCCTGAAAGTATTTTTCAAGCAATAACCGAACTACATGCTGACAGGATCGGACATGGGCTTCATCTGTTTGATGCGAACATTATCAAGAATGATGACATAATTGATAAAGAGGATTATGTAAACGATCTTGCCCAGTACATTGCTGACAGGAGAATCACAATCGAAGTTTGTCTTACTTCAAATATGCAGACGAATCCTAAATACAAAACTCTCGAAGACCATCCTTTCAGAAAAATGAAAGATGCACGATTATCTCTGACCTTTTGCACGGACAACAGAACCGTATCATCAACAACGGTAACTGATGAGATATTTAAAGCTGTCAACACATTCGATATTTCTCATAAGGATCTCAGAGACATAGTCGTATACGGCTTTAAAAGGAGCTTCTTTCCGGGATCATACCTGAAGAAAAGACGATATGTAAGAAGGATCCTCAATTATTATGATGAAATTGAAAAAGAATTCGGACTAAAATAACACTACTTACAAAAGGAGTATTATGGAATTGATAACCATACTGAGAGGATTGGCAGGAGTCATTTTTATTCTGGGAATTACATTTTTATTTTCGAACAATAAAAAAAAGATCAATTGGAGACTCGTGGGAACAGGACTTTCCATACAGTTGATATTTGCTGTTTTTATCATTCACGGTGAAACATTCAGATCCTGGTTCTTTATCCTGGGGTGGCCAAAAGATATGCTCAACTGGTTCGGGGGAGTAGTGGTTAAGATCCTCAGTTTTATTGCCGAAGGGTCTCAGTTCGTATTCGGATCTCTTGCAGTAAGTCCGGGAAGTAATGGCAGTTTGGGATTCTTTTTTGCATTTCAGGTTCTACCGACAATAATATTTTTTGCTTCTTTAACAGCTGTATTGTATTACACGGGTGTGCTTCAGATGATCGTAAAATGGATGGCATTTATTATGGCAAAACTACTCGGCACAAGTGGAGCAGAATCATTATCCAATACAGCAAATATTTTTATAGGGCAAACGGAAGCTCCGATCCTCATAAGACCTTATATTAATTCAATGACAAATTCAGAACTCCTTACAATAATGATAGGCGGGATGGCGACAGTAGCGGGGGGTGTTATGGCCAGCTACATTCAAATGTTGGGTCATGCAATGTCAGTGGCAAAAGGTATCCCTTTAAATGAGGCACAATTGGGATTTGCCATCCATCTTATTACAGCCAGCGTAATGGCTGCACCGGCTTCGATCGTTATAGCAAAAATGCTTCACCCCGAAACAAAAGTTCCTGTAACACTCGGAAAAGTTACAATGGAAGTTGAGAAAAATGGTTCCAATGTTATCGAAGCTGCGGCAAACGGTGCATCTGACGGACTTAAACTGGCACTGAATGTCGGGGGAATGCTGATTGTTTTTATAGCTTTCATCTATTTGTTCAATTATCTGTTCCATAGTTTCGGTGACATCATCGGGATCAATGCATGGCTTACTGCAAAATTCGGACAACCATTATCTATGCAACTTATTATGGGACTTCCATTAAAATATCTGGCAATAGGTATCGGTGTTCCTACCCAGGATGCATTCGACTTCGGGAGACTATTCGGAACGAAGATCGTTCTTAATGAATTTGTTGCTTATCTGGATCTTGTAAAAATAATAAAAGCTAATGCAATGAGCGCAAAGGGTATAACAATGGCCACTTTCGCACTTTGTGGTTTTGCAAACTTTTCATCAATTGCTATCCAGCTTGGAGGTATTGCACCCCTTGCTCCTGGCAGAAAAAAGGACATAGCCGCTCTCGGTCTGAAATCTGTTCTCGGGGGAGGATTGGTAACACTCCTCACTGCTACACTTGCCGGTGTTCTTATCTGGTAGAACTATAAAGTTCCTTAAATTCATATATAGCAGCACCTCTATTGAAATATTTTCTTCTATACTTTAAAATAATCTGATGTCGGGGAGTTGTTATCTCTTTTTTATGAGCAGCCGGAAATATAAAATATAATGGAGACAAAAATAAACAGCAAGATCGCGATCGGAGCCGATCATGGAGGATTCCCTCTTAAAGAGGTCCTTAAAAGTTTCCTTGAAGAAAAAGGATATCAGATCATTGACTGCGGGACAAACAGTACTGATCCGGTAGATTATCCGGTATACGCAACCAAAGTGGCAACACTTTTATCCAATTCCGAAGTTGATATCGGTATCATGATTGATGGTGCCGGGATCGGATCGTCCATGGTTGCCAATAAGATAAACGGAGTCAGAGCAGCTCAATGTTATGATGTAACAACGGCAGTGAATGCAAGGGAACACAATAATGCAAACCTTCTTACCCTTGGAGCGGGACTAACCGGAACTGAACTAGCAAAAAAAATTGCAGAGGCTTTCCTGACCCACGAATGCACAATAGACCGCCATATAAATAGGGTGGCAATGATTGATGCCCTTGACAATGACAAGACATCCATGGGAGGTCCAGGAGATCCTGTCGGGGAGGATAATTTGGAAGCTATTACAGAAAAAGATATCGATCAGATCGCAGAAAAAGTAAGATCAATAATCTCTTCAGAAAATAATATTTCTGAGACTAAAGTAAATGAGGACCCGGAAAGAGAAATGATATGCCAATGCGGAGTTCATGTAGAGAGGAAACCGGAAACATTGAGAAAATTCATAGAATTTGGTGTTGCCAGGCTCGGTTATAACGATGCCATCGGAGTGGAGTGCGTCCCGGAAGACATTGCAGCTTGTATCGACCATACGCTGCTTAAACCTGAGGCTACAGTTGATGATATTAAAAAATTATGCGCAGAAGCCAAGGAATACAAATTTGCCGCCGTCTGTATAAGCCCTAGTTATGTGGCTCTCGCTTCACGTGAACTTACAGGAAGCAATGTTATAGTATGTACTGTGGTCGGATTTCCATCTGGAGCACACGTTTCAGATATCAAGGGAATGGAAACAAGAAGAGCAATAAGAGATGGAGCTAAAGAAATTGATATGGTTATCAATATAGGTGCCCTGAAGAGTAATAATGACGATCTGGTATACAAAGATATAAGGACAGTATGTGAAGCTTGCGAGGATGGAGGAGCACACAGTAAAGTGATAATCGAAGCCGCACTTCTTACGGACGATGAGAAGGTCAGGGCCTGTCAATTGGCAAAAAAAGCAAGAGCGGACTTTGTAAAAACATCAACCGGATTCGGGCCACACGGGGCAACAGCAGCTGATGTCGAACTAATGAGCAGTATTGTAAGGGAATCGGGGATTGGTGTTAAAGCTGCGGGTGGGATCAGATCGCTTGAGGACGCTGCAGCGATGATCAATGCAGGTGCAACCCGAATAGGAGCCAGTGCCGGAATAAAGATTCTAAAAGCCGCAGGTGGAATAACAGTTTCATCCTGATAAGGAGGATAATTTGGTCGATCTGAGAGCATACGTTTTTTTAGATAAGATCCAACCCCAGTATGCAGCATTTCTGGGAACAATTGCACAGGGATTCTTACCTGTTGCAGGAATGTCTTCACTTTATATCGAGATCTCACCCGGAATAGAGATCAACAGGGTTACTGATATCGCATTAAAATCTACAAATGTCACACCGGGCATGCAGATCGTTGAAAGGTTGTACGGAATGCTTGAGATTCACTCTGCATCCCAGGCCGATGTCAGGCAGGCCGGAAGAGCGATCCTTGAAGCTCTGGATATCAAAGAAGAGGAAAGGTGGAAACCCAAGATCTATTCACAGCAGGTTATCAGAAGAATAGATGATTATCAGACACAATTAATAAATAGAATGAGACACGGCAACATGATTGTCCCCGGAGAGACAATGTTCGTTCTGGAAGTCCAACCCGCAGCCTATGCAGCACTTGCTGCAAATGAAGCAGAAAAAGCTGCATCCATTAATATCCTGGAAGTAAGATCCTTCGGTAGTTTCGGAAGAGTATATCTCGGTGGGGATGAGAGAGATATTGATGTCGGATGGAGAGCGGCTGTAAATGCGATCGAAGATGTGACAGGAAAAACAGATCATAAGTGATCAAATATATAATATTAAACAGGAGGAAAAAATGGCAGATGCACTGGGAATGATAGAAACGAGGAATTTTCCCGCAGTAGTAGAAGCAGCGGATGCGATGGTAAAAGCTGCAAAAGTGGAATTAGTATCATATGAAAAAACTGGCGGCGGATATGTGACAGCAATAATCCGTGGAGATGTGGCAGCGGTAAAAGCTGCCTGTGACGCAGGGAGAATTGGTGCAGCCAGGGTCGGGGAAGTTGTTGCGATCCATATCATTGCAAGGCCTCATCAAAATGTTGATGCTGTTATACCGCTGGGAAGAACTAAAGAAGGAAAGTCTGAAATGAAGGACAAGTAACCTTTTGGAGAAGACATGATCCTCGCAAAAGTTATCGGCACTGTAGTATCAACCCAAAAAGAGTCCACAATGGATGGGCTTAAACTCCTGCTCCTTCAGCAGATAGATTCAGAAGGAAAGGAAAAAGGGAATACCGTTGTTGCGGCAGATGCAGTTGATGCCGGTGTAGGTGAGATCGTCCTGTATGCAAGCGGAAGTTCAGCCAGACAGACAAAAAGAACTGATAATCGCCCATGTGATGCAGTAGTTATGGCCATTGTAGATAATTGGGAAGTTAATGGAAAGATCGTTTATAAAAAAGGTGCGGACGGCTGAAGAAATCCAGGATCAGGGGGAAAAAGATTTACTCCATTAAACTCCCTGTTCCCGGGACCACATCTTCCAGGAGATCAGAATGGCACCATTAAAAACAGAAGAGATAGACAGAATAGCAGAGAGAGTAGTCTCACTTTTAAAGAAGGACACTACTGCCAGCAATACGTTCTCCGGTGGTAATGGCATTTTCTCTTCAGTTGATTCTGCCGTAAACGCAGCTGCAAAAGCTCAGAAAGAATTTGTGAGACTCCCTCTTGAAGAAAGAAAAAAGATAATTGCGAACATAAGAAAAGAGATGCTCGCTAAAGCAGAAGAACTTGCAAAAATGGCATGGGAAGAAACAGGCATGGGAAGATGGGAAGACAAGATTGAAAAGAACCGTCTTGTGATCAACAAAACTCCCGGGACAGAGATATTAAAACCGGATGCATATTCAGGTGATCACGGACTTTCAATAATGGAACTCGCACCATACGGTGTTATCGGTTCAATAACACCTTCTACAAACCCGACATCAACAATTATATGCAATACTATAGGAATGATAGCTGCAGGAAACTCAGTAGTTTTCAATGCTCACCCGAACGCCAAGAATGTAAGTATCTATAATATCCAACTTCTTAACAAAATTATAATTGAATCCGGAGGTCCGGAAAATGTTGTAACAACCATAAAAGACCCTACAATTCAGACTGCAACAGAGCTTATGTCCCATCCGGGGATAGGGCTTCTTGTCGTTACCGGAGGAGAAGGAGTTGTTAAAGCAGCTATGGAGAGCGGTAAAAGAGCTATCTGCGCAGGTCCGGGAAACCCTCCGGTGGTAGTTGATGAAACGGCTAATATCGAAAATGCAGCTGAATGTATTGTCAAAGGAGCATCACTTGATAATAATATTATCTGCGTCCTTGAAAAAGAAATATTTGTGGTTGATCCGGTTGCAGATCAGCTACTTGAGGCTTTATCAAAAAATAATGCTATAATTTTATCAGATGAGCAAATCAATAAACTTGACAAGCTCCTTTTCACTGAACTTAATGGACCGGGGAAACCCGGAGTTATAAATAAGAGCTATATCGGTAAAAATATTCAGGTGATTCTTAAAGCGATCGGGATGGAAATTCCCCCTGAGATCAGACTTGCTGTTGCTCCGGTTAAAGAGGATCACCCTCTCGTATGGACGGAACAGCTTCTTCCAGTCATTCCGTTGGTAAGAGTTCCGGATGCAAATTACGGAATAGATATTGCAGTTAAAGCTGAGCACGGATTCAGACATACTGCAGTGATGCATTCAAAAAATATCGATAATCTAAGCAGAATGGCAAGAGAAATAAATTGCAGTATCTTTGTAAAGAATGGTCCGTCTGTAGCAGGAATCGGGTTCGGTGGAGAAGGATTTTGTTCTTTCTCGATAGCCAGCCCAACAGGCGAGGGAATAACAAATCCAAGAAGTTTTTCAAGGGAAAGAAGGTGTGTCCTGGTGGACCACTTCAGGATAGTATAATGAAAAAAGACCCGTCGATAGCACTAGTTGAACTTAACAGCATTGCAAAAGGAATCTTGACAAGTGATACCATGATCAAAAATTCACCTGTTTCAATGATCAGATCAGGATCGGTTCACAATGGAAAATATATTATCCTCGTGGGAGGATCTGTAGCTTCTGTTGACGAAGCATACAGAATCGGGATCATCACGGCCGGAGATTCACTGATCGATTCTTTATTTCTCCCCGAAGTTCATGAATCTGTTTTTGAAGCACTCTCCGGAATAAGAAAAAAATGTTCTGATGAATGCATTGCGGTAGTTGAGACTCTGTCAGTTGCATCTGTTATCAAAGCCGCAGATTCCGGGATCAAAGGAGCAGATGTTGAAATCATCGAAATAAGGATTGCTGATGATCTGGGCGGGAAAGGTCTCGTGATCCTTTCCGGAAAACTGGAGGAGATCGAGACAGCTGCAATTATCATCAAAGGATTGCTTTCAGAGAAGAGTTCTATCGTTGATATTTCCATTATCCCGAGACCTGTAACAGAAACCTCTGAACAGATCAATAATTCAACAAATTTCAGGGATTCCGTTCCGGTAACGGTAAAGGACGGAGAAAAATAATGCTTCTTGGAAAAGTAACAGGCAGCATTACTCCTTCTGTAATATATGAAGGGCTTGAAGGTATTCCTATGCTTCTGGTACAACCACTGGACAAAAACAAAAATCCAAATGGAGACCAGATCGTTGCTGCAGACTCCACTCTTATGGCAGGGAAAGACGAACTTATCTACTATGAAGGAGGGAGAGAAGCGGCACTTGCACTTGAAACATGGTTCGTACCGGTCGATCATACCATCATTGGAATTGTCGATGGAACTGAAATTCCTGAAAGTGAGAACGAATGATACTTGGAAAAGTTTCCGGATCGATATTTTCAACAATAAATCATGACTTTTATAATAACAAAAAATTGCTTCTGGTTGACAAACTGGACAGCAAAAAAAAAACTACCGGAGACTACCTGATAGCCGTTGACAGTGTTGGTGCCGGAATCGGGGAAACAGTTCTGGTTATTGATGAAGGAAATTCAGCAAGACAAATAGTGAAAGAAGAAAAAGCTCCGATCAGATCCATCATCATAGGGATCGTCGATCAGATAAATATCGAATAACATTCCCGGACAGATTTTTATCCAGATATTTTTTTCCACTCCCATATACCGTTCTTGTCAGCAAAATAATGGATCATATCTTTCTTTTTGGGAGATTTTGAAGATATTTTTATGCTGTTCAGCAAACGCCGTCTAACCTCATCTTGATCTTCTTTCCCCGATGAATAAACAGTTAAGACAGTTTCACCTTCCTCTATTTTATCCCCTGCTCTTTTTTGAAAAACAAATCCGGCAGTATAATCGATCTTATCCTCTTTCCTTCTTCTGCCAGCGCCAATATCAATTGCACACATCCCGATCTCATAAGCATCTATTGAATTGATATAACCACTACTTTCTGCTTTTAATTCCCATTTGATTTTACTCTTTCCAAACAGATCATAATCATCACAAACGCCAGGATCACCATTCTGAAGTTTTATGAACTCTTGGAATACTTTTACAGCATCCCCTGATTGAACAACTTTCTTAAGTCTTTTGATCCCGTTCCCGAAATCATCCTCTGCACCTGCAGCAATCAGCATGCATGCCCCCAGAGTCAAAACGACATCCATAAGATCTTCAGGACCGTTTCCCTTCAAACATTCTATGGATTCAATTATCTCAAGAGAATTTCCAACAGCATTCCCCAGAGGTTCATCCATATTCGTGATGAGTGCAAGAGTTTTCCTGCCACTTTTCTCACCTATATTTACCATCGATTTACATAATTCTATCCCGTCATTGATGTCAGGGAGAAATGCCCCCTTTCCCGTTTTAACATCAAGAACTATCGCATCTGTACCGAGAGCAAGTTTTTTTGACATTATACTGCTGGTTATAAGAGGAATACTATTAACAGTGGCAGTTGAATCCCGGAGAGCATACAATTTTTTATCGGCAGGAACAATATTGTCCGTTTGTCCCGAGATCACCATTCCGCACTTTTTGAGAACCTGCCTGAAGTGATCTGTTTCCAAAAACACATTAAATCCCGGGATAGATTCAAGTTTATCAAGTGTCCCTCCTGTATGGCCCAAAGCTCTTCCTGAAAGCATGGGAACTTTCACACCGCAGGCTGCTACAAGTGGGGAGACGATAAAACTCACTTTATCCCCTACTCCTCCCGTACTATGTTTGTCGACCTTAATTCCATCTATTCCATCAAGGGAAATACTATCTCCGGAATCTAACATTATCCCGGTAAGATCTTCAGTTTCCTTAATATCAAATCCGTTCAAAAAGATCGCCATAAGAAGTGCAGATATTTGATAATCAGGGATACGGCCTTCTACATATCCATCAATTACCGCTTGAAGTTCCTCTTTTTTTAGAGATCCCCCATCCCTCTTCTTTGTAATAATTTCATACATATTAAAATTTTTCATATCAGTTCCTGTTCAGTGAGAATCCGAATGGAAGGATCTCCTCCATTGTTGTTTCCTTGTACTCGCCCTCTTTATTACACATTATCACTCTGGTATCTTTCATAGCAAACTCTGCCATAACCTGTCTGCAAGCACCGCATGGGGGAAGGAATTTTTCAGTATCACCTACAATCAGGATGGCGGATATCTCCTGCTCTCCCTCGCTAACCATTTTAAATATAGCATTCCTCTCCGCACAGATCGTCACTCCGTAAGAGGAGTTCTCAACATTGCATCCGGTAAAGATCTTTCCACTTTTTGTTCTGAGAGCAGATCCGACATGAAAATCCGAATATGGAGCATATGCCTTCTCTTTCACCTTAACAGCTGCATCAAATAGTTCTTTTATTTCCTTATCCATAACTGTTTCATTGTATTGGACCTGACTAACAAAGTCAAAAATGAAAAGTTTTTTTGGAGGCGAAGTCACCGACCCTGCAGAGTTTGTGAGTTTTCATTTTTATTGACAAAATCATAAATAGTTATTCAAAAAGGTAAGGAGGGGAAACTATTTCATTGCAGAGTTATAGAGATATTCATTAATTAAATCGGGATCGGGGGATATTTCCGGGAAAATCTCTTTCCACATCTCATCATCCTCCATGCATAGATAGAGAGGAGCGTCGGGTGAGATTTTTTTGAAGATCTCATCTCTGACAGACAAGAACAGTTTTCTTCTCAATGGTTTGAAATATCTGTACTTACCATCATAGCCTTTGATAAGTTCACCATAAAAAAGACCTGAATCTTTATATTTGAAAATGTGCTTTTTTAGATCTTCCGGGAATCTGAGTGCACCCAGGCTCCACCAGGCAATATTGCCGGGTACAACAATTTTGGAAATATCATCAACAAGCCCTCTATACTCCTCCTCCCAATTATCTGTTATTATTATAGGATCAAAATGGATCCCTATCTTATATCCGGCCTCTTGAACTTTTCTTAAAGCTTCAAGCCTTTCACTGAGAGATGCAGTATTATGCTCCTCAAGATCGATTATAGTCTGCGGATTCAAGGACCAGGAAACAACAATGTTTTTTAAAGGTTCGGTCTTAAGAAGATTTTCAACATTATCCGATTTTGTTTTGAACTCAAAAACTATTTCCGGGAAATCTTTAAGGATATCAATTATTTTGTCTGAATAGCAATTTTCTTTCTCATATGCAAGTGAATCTGAGAGTTCACCGGTACTGATCCTCAAATTCTTCATTCTTTTTCCTGCTTTTTCAAGTTCACTCCTGACCTGATCAGAATTTGAATAAAAAACAGGATCCTTACTTTCAAGATAGGACTGAAGAATACAATATGTACATGAGAAGGGACATCCCGTGTGTAAATTCATGTTGTAGTATCCACACGAAACTGCTTCCGGAGAGCATGGGCAATTCTTTACAAACTCACCTTTGAACTCTTCATATTTTATTTTAATTTTTTCTTTTTTCATTCAGCGTTTCAGAATATTGAAAATTCATCCAAAAGTCAAGATTTTCGGTTTTGACGATCTTTTTTTCAAAAAATTCATTGTGATATAATTAAATAATGATCTTCCTTGATTTTTTATATGTTCTGACATTGATAATATTCATACCGCTCAATCCCAGATTCATCTTTAGCAAAAGTTATCGAAAAATACTCAAAGGTAGATTTTCACCGGATATTTCCTCTTTGGCAAAAGGATCCATATGGATCCATGCCGTATCTGTAGGCGAAGTAAAAAGCCTGAGGGAATTTATCTCACTTCTTCGTAAAAGAACAGACAGGAAGATAATCCTTTCTGTTACAACACCTTCCGGTTTTAAAATGGCAAAAAATATATTTAAAGATATCGATATCATCAACGGTCCTTTTGATCTTTCTTTTATTGTTAAGAAATTTATCAGAAAAATCTCTCCCTCAATAATTATCCTCAATGAACTGGAGATCTGGCCTAACTGGATCTCTATTGCAAACGGGTCAGGGATCCCGATGGTTCTTATTAATGGAAGGATATCCGAGCAGGCATTCAAGCGTTATAAAAGATTTTCTTTCTTTTTAAAAAGATTTTTCCGCAAGATCGATCTTTATCTTCTCCAGGAAGAAAGCTACATAAAGAAATTCGTTGAACTCGGAGCCGTAGAAAGTTCTGTAAAAGTAAGTGGAAATATCAAAGCGGATGAAGCTCTTAAAATATCAGATAGGACACGGAATACAAAAGAAACATTTAAAATGCTGAGAATAAACAAACCTGGAAAAAAGATCCTGATTTTAGCAAGCACTCATTCTTCCGATGAAGATATTTTTATTCCCGTCTTGAATGATCTGTTAGAAAAGTATTTCATAATAATAGCCCCGAGGCATATGAACAGGGTCTCTGCCATTGCAACTTCACTCAAGAACAACAAAGTCCCGTTCCTTATATGGAGCAAGAACGAACCCGGAAAGAATAATGTTATTATATTTGATAAAATGGGACTCCTTGCAGAACTGATAAACATATCCGACATAGTTTTCATGGGTGGTAGCTACAATTCTTCTATCGGAGGTCATAATCTTTATGAGCCTGCCGTTTTCGGGAAAAAAATGATCGGAGGGCCCTGCTATAACAATTTTCCTTCCATCGGTAAAGAATTGGTCAACAAAGGTATCTATACAATTGCAGACTCAGGAGAAGATCTTCTTAACATTCTGGTTGAAATGGGAAAACAGGAATTCACATCTGTATATGAACAAGCCAGGAGATCCGTTTTAAAAAGATCAGGGGCAATTGAGTTTTCAATAAAGGAGGTACTAAAATTATTAAACTGATCACTCCTCTGCTTAACATTGTCTCAGTTCTTTATAAAACGGGATCATTTTTCGCTATTAAAATAAAAGGTCTTAGATTAAAAAGATTTAAAGATATAAAGATAATTTCCATCGACAATCTCTCTTTCGGAGGTACCGGTAAAACACCTATGGTAATAGAGGTCGCCGGAATATTGGAAAAAGCAGGAGTGAAATTTGCGATCATAACCAGGGGATACGGTTCTTCAAGTAAAGAGAAGAGCCTCCTTGTAAAAAAAGATCATACTTGGAAAAAGATCGGGGACGAAGTAAAAATGATATCAAATGAATTTCCGGATATCGATATATTCAAGGGCAGTAACCGGATCAAATCTATCATCAGCAGTATGAAAAGAGGGAATAAAGTAGCAATTCTAGATGATGGATTCCAATCTGCCGGAATTCAAAAAAACCTCAAAATAATGCTGATAAATCCGGATCAAAACTATTATTATTTGAGAAATTTTAAATTTATGGCAAAAAATGAAGATATCGTACTTTACTATAATGGGGGGAGATCCGGAAACCCGAAGCATGAGATCCTCAACAGAGGAGATCGAGGAAAATACTCTTTCGAATTCTCATCTTTTCAAACCCCTGACGGACTTCCTGCAGATCCCGGAGAACTTCCCGTGTTCGGATTCTCCGCTCTGGGTGACAACAGGCGGTTTGAATCTGATCTGACAAGTTTGAACCTGAAAGGATTCAGTGGCTTCAGAGATCACCACATATTCAGCAGTAATGATCTTAAAATCCTTAAAGAAAAGATGAAAAGTTCGGGCGCAGAATTTTTGGTCTGCACGCATAAGGATTTTGTAAAAATCACAGATATCATAGAAGACGGATTTCCTTTAATATATATAAAGAACAAGATAATATCAGATCTTGATCTGAAGAAACATATATTATCAATAATAGAATGAAACATAATATCAGATATAGAATAGAATATTTGGCGTTAAGGATATTTATATTTTTCATTAAGATATCTCCGTTATTTTTGAAGAATTTTTTTCGCTTGTTTGCGCGGGGGATGTTATCAATAGCGGGGAAAAAATATATTAAACTTGTTTCTTCAAATCTCAGGATAGCCTTCCCCGATCTTTCAGATATGGAAAGGCTGCTGTTAAGGAAAAAAATTATAAAACATTTTTCCACGATCTTTATCGATATCTTATACCTGTTCGGGGGAAAGGACCCGGACAAAGTTGTGGGGAAATTGAAAGTTGAAGGGTTGGAAAATATTCAGAATGTTCTTAAGCAGGGCAAAGGAGCGATCCTGTATTCAGCACATTTCGGAAACTGGGAACTTATTCCTTTTATCCTTTTCAGAGAATTAGGATTCAGAATATCCAGTATTGCAAGGAGAATGGACAATCCTCTATCGGAAAAGATAGTGAAGAAATTCAGATCTTATATGGGGTCGAATATGATATATAAGGAGGGATCCCTCAGGAAGATAATAAGAGTAACTGAAGAGAATGGCCTGATCTATCTCCTTATTGATCAGAATACGATAACAAGAGAAGGAATACCCGTAAATTTCTTCGGCCGGGAGGTAATTGCCGTTACTACCGTTTCACAACTTTACATTAAAAAGGAGATACCGATTATCCCTCTATTTGTAATTTACAAAAATAGTTCGATCACACTGAAGATCGGAAAAGAACTGAAATTTAAGAAAAGTGACAATCCTGAAAAAGATATTAAAGATCTGACCCAGAAATGCCTGAGCCTGATCGAAAAAACGATAAAGGAATTCCCTGAACAATGGTTTTGGTTCCATGACAGGTGGAAACCGAGGAAAGGACAAAAAAAAAGGTGATAATATGAGAAATAATGAGAGGGATAATACGGAATTAAGAGAAATTACGATCGAAGACAATTATATAACAAATCAACCTGCTTCTCTCCTGTACAAACAAGGAAATACACGACTGATATGCACAGCAATGTTCAATGAGAAAGTCCCGTTCTTCGCTAAGAGTGAAAAAAAAGGCTGGATAAGTGCTGAATATGCAATGCTTCCCGGTTCTACGGGAAAACAAAGATTTATGAGGGAAAGGAATGGCAGAACAGACAAAAGAAATATTGAAATTCAAAGGTTCGTCGGACGTTCTTTGAGAAATATATTTGATCTGAAAAAGATCAGAGATCTTAATATTTTTCTCGATATGGATATAATTCAGGCTGACGGCGGCACAAGATGTGCCTCGATAAACAGCGGTGTGATCGCGCTAAAAAAACTGCTTAAACATCTTGTATTTGAAAACAAACTATTTGAAGTTCCTGAATTCAAACCAGTAGCTGCAGTCTCTGTTGGAATAAAGGATGGAGTAATACTTGCTGATTTGGATTTCCCGGAAGATTCTACAATAGATGCAGATCTTAATATTGTTTCTAATGAGGCTGGAGATATCATCGAAGTGACAGGATTTGCAGAAGAAAGCTCCGTCCCCAAGGAATTGTTCTTCAAAGCCATTGATATTGGTATTGAAAAGAATCTGGAAATACTTTCTATATTAAAGAAGTACATCTGATAAGATATATCTTTTTGCTCTCAAGAAAAAGCCAGGGAATTCTCCTATTGTCACACTCCTGTAAACTGTGTATAATAATCACTTCAGAAAGGAGAGGTGCCGGAGCGGTTGAACGGGGCGGTCTCGAAAATCGTTGGGCCCTCAAAGGTCCCCAGGGTTCGAATCCCTGCCTCTCCGATTCCTAAAAAAATTCTTCAGTAATTCGGAAGATTCGTCTGCAAGAACCCCCGACTCTATTTCGATCCGGTGATTGTACAGGTACCCAATACTCTCAAATGCCCCCGTTGAAAATATCCCCCCTTTCGGATCATCCGCTCCATAATATATCTTTTTTATCCTGGCATGAACAGCAACTGAATAGCACATGATGCATGGCTCCAGGGTCACATACAGGACAGAACCTGAAAGGCGATAATTCCCGAAATTCTTTCCGGCTTCACGAATTGCAATTATTTCCGCATGACCGGACGGATCTGATGTAGAGACCGGACAATTGAATCCTTCCCCGACAATTTTTCCATCGAATTCGATAATGGCCCCGACCGGGACCTCTCCGTTTTTCTCACCCTCACGGGCAAGACCCAGGGCAATATTCATATAATCAAGCGGAAGCATTTCCATAAGGATAATAATAATAAATCGTGTTCAGCCTTTCAATAGAAAAAGCTACATTTTTATTCGGTGTTACCAATATCTGAAAAGCTGATGTTATAAACCCTGAAAGTACGAGCCAGGATCTTGTTGATCTTTGCTACAGTTAATTTGTAATCGATTATAGATTTAAGGCTATTGGTCTGAGCATTGGAAAAATCCCTCTGATAGTTAAGGACCTGATAGTTTGTAGAGAGCCCTACTGAAAGTTTTTTCTCTTCCGCTTTTAGTTTCTGCTCCTCCAGTTTCAGAGCAATCCTATTTGAGTCAACCAGTTTCAAATTCGTTTCAAGTTCTTTAACAACTTCCATCACTTCGGAATAAACATCATTTTCTACTTTTTTAAGACTTAGGAATGAAGATTTCAGGTTGAGTTTCGACCTCATGAGTTCTGCTTTTTCCTTTTTCATGCTGAGGGGTAAGGTTAGATTTATCCCGACGGAAAAATTCTTATAAACATTCGAAATCGTATCATTGATCGTATTCCATACATCCTTTTTAATAACACCAATGATCGGCCTTGCTTCAAAGATCGAGCCGGGACCATAAATCAACTGATCCCCACCCTGACCTGTCGTATAATATGAAGCCGTGAGCTGAATATCCGGCAACATCTGATTTCTGGCATATTTCACCAATATCCTGTTATTTTTCATATTTAGTTTTGCCCTTTTTATATCAGGTCTGTTATTCAGGGCTTCCAGGAGAAAACCATTAAAATCTACCGGGATTTTTTCTGTTTCCGGTTTATCTTTCGGATTAATAACATATTTTTCGGTAGTAATATTAAGAATTTTTTTCAGATTGTTTTCGGCAATCTGGACATTCTGTTCCGCCTGGATCAACTGACTCTCATAAGAAGCAACTTCTGCTTTGGCCTCCAGTATATCGATAGGAGCAGAGATACCCACTTTAACCCGGAGTTCATTCTGTTTCAGCAGTTTCTTTGCTTTTTTAAGTGATTTTTTCGTAGCATTCATGCTCTGGATCCTGTAAACAAGATTCCAATAATAGTCTTCAACATTATATATCAGGTCAATAATGGCCTTCTTAAGCTGATGCTTTGATCTTATATGTTCGTTTATTGAGATCAATATATCTTTTTTTGTTGCAAAAGTCCCAAATCCCTTAAGCAGAGGCTGCGATATCGAAAAACTTAGCTCCGAACTCAGTACCGGATTGATCGTCGAAAATATACTGTTGGATTTCCCTCTTGAATTTTTCAATTCTATTGAAAAAGTTCCACCTAGAGCATATTTCTGATCAAGTTTAAGATCGAGATTGATATTTTCATTCTTGTTGATATCCGCACCACTCAATATTCCACTCGAAGGCCTGTTCGTCTCAGAGGTACCGGCATTTATAGAAAAGCTCGGGATGAAGATCGTGTCATTGATCTCTTTAGATAACCTTGCATTTTCCATATTGGTCATTTCTATTTTAAGATCAATGTTATTCTTTAATGCTTGGAAGATCACATCTTTCAATGAAAGATCTTTGACCCCGTTATCAGAGAACATGGGGGTCTCCGTAATTATTAATATTGAGACAAGAACAATAAAAAATTTTCTCATAAAACTCCTCCAACAATAAATTTGATACGGATTTCAGATCAAAAAGTTCCGGTTATGGAAATTTGCCCGCTATTTGACTAGACATTCCAAAAATTATATATTTCCAATATGAAAATAATAAAGAGAATAATTCTTGGTATGATCATTCTGATCGCTGTTTCACTACTTGTATTGTTTATATTTTTAAACGGAACGAAACCAGTGACCTCAGGTACATTCAGTATTTCACCGGAAGAAATAAGTGGGAAAATAACTATCCAGAGAGACAAATGGGGTGTCCCGAATATTGAAGCCGAAAATACGGAAGATATGTTCTGGGCTATGGGTTTTGTACATGCATCTGACAGACTCTTCCAGATGGATCTTATCAGAAGATCTGCAACAGGAAGACTTTCCGAAGTGTTCGGAAAGATCGCACTCGAATCAGATAAATCCCAAAAGAACCTGTTGATAGAGGAAAGTATTGAAAGATCTCTGAAACTGATAGACCAGAAATCAAGGAAAGTTCTCAAAGATTATTGCAGAGGCGTAAATTATTATATGAAAAAATTCTCCCTCCCACCTGAATTCAAATTACTTGGATACACACCCGAGCCATGGAAGGTCAGAGATATACTGGCAGTTTTTAAAAGGATGGAGATCATACTTGCCGGATCCGGAGGAGAACTCTACAATATGAAGATATATTCAGCTCTTGGTAAAGAAAAAGCCGGAGAACTACTGACGGGATCACACGGATCTACCATTATCAATCGCAATGAATTTAAAAACTTTACGGACAGCAGTATGCTTACTGAAGATTATAAAAGAGAGATTGAAAATCGTGAAAAACTTATCGGTAGCAACAACTGGGTGATATCGGGAAGCAGAACAGCGAGCGGAAAACCTATCTTGTGTAATGACCCTCACCTCTCAAATGTTTTTCCTTCATATTTTTATCAGCTGAAATTAAGATCCGGAGATATCGAACTCTCTGGAAATTCGATCGCGGGATCACCATTGATCATCATAGGGAAAAACACTAATCTGAGTTGGGGTGTCACAAATGTCGGGACAGATGTCATTGACTATTATCTGCTTAAGACCGAACCCGGTGACGAGTCCTTTTATTATCTCGATGGTAAAAAAACAAAATTTGAATCGATCGAAAAAAGGATAAAGATCAAAGGGGCAGATGATTTCATTCATAAGATCCGGATCTCGAAATTCGGTCCCGTTACAAAGATCGGAAATGAATTTATAGCACGGCATTCTATAAATGAATATCCTTCAACTATTATTGAAGCTATCTACGAAATGAATTTTTCTAAAAACATTGATGACTTTTTAAGTGCTTTAAGAAAATGGACATCTCCGGCCCAAAACTTTGTTTTTGCCGATAATAAAGGAAATATCGGATACTATCCTACCGGACTTATTCCCATCAGGGCAAAGGGAGACGGTTCTATCCCTCTATCGGGAGAAAGCATTGGCAACCTTTGGCACGGCTTTTACAAGGAAACGGAGAAGCCATATGTGCTAAATCCTGAAAAAGGTTTTATGGCAACAGCAAACAACAGGGTGCTTCCCGAAGAAAGTTTACCTATATTTTCAAAAAACTGGTTTCCTCCTTTCAGAGCAGACAGGATCACAGAATTGCTTAGCACACAGAAGAAACTGACCGTTGAAGACAACATTGCTTTTCAGACAGATTCTTTTCTTAAGAGCGGAGAATTCCTTGTCAATATTATAAAAAAGCATGTTCCGGTCTCTACTGGAGCTATCTTTGTTCTTGATAAATTAAAACAATGGGATCTTAAAGCAGAGTCAGGAATCGAGCCACTCCTCTTTTACAGATTTGAGAAATTCCTCTCCGATAGAATCTTTATAGACGAATTTGATGATGACGAATCCCGCTCACTGATCTCTCGCTCATGGATTTATCGTCTCCTCAATTATCCGGAGGGGAACTATGATCATAATGTTCTGGACAGATGGTCTGATGACAGAGGAACTGGGAAAACTGAAACATTTTCCGACATGATCGAAGAAGGACTTACCCTTACTTACAAAGATTATCTGTCAAGGAAAGAGAAAGGTAGTCAGGAATGGACCAACATTCATACTCTGACCTACAATCATCCTCTGGGGTCTGTCTTTCCCCTGAAATATTTCCTGAACAGAGGCCCTTACAACATGAAGGGGGGAAAAGATTGTATAAGAATAGCAACTTTCAGGAACAGAACCGATTTTAATACCGTCCATCTTTCAACTTTCAGGATGATTATCGATATGAATGACGATTCCAATTCGAGGATGATTAATTCTTCCGGACAAAGCGGTCATTTCATGAGCAGATTTTATGACGATCAGATCAGTTTGTACACTGCAGGGAAGTACAGACTAATGAATAATCCTCCGGAAAATAAATACAAAATAGAGATAATTCCCGAATGATCTCAATAAGTATTGAAATTCTTTTCTAATATAAAGGTAACCGGCCCATCATTTGTTGAAGCTACATCCATCATTGCACCAAAAACACCTTTCTCCACGATTATCCGCTCTGCCATTTTATCACAGAAAAAGTTGTAAAGTTCTTCAGCTTTTTCAGGTTCAAGCGCATTTGAAAAATCTGGTCTACGCCCTTTTTTAACAAATGATGCCAATGTAAATTGGGATACAGATAAAATTGCCCCACCATCAATATCCAGGACAGACTTTCCCATTTTCCCTTCTTCATCCGGAAAGATACGGAGATTTAAGATCTTATCCGATAAAAATTCTATTTCCCTTTCGGTATCGCTCTTCTCCATTCCTGCATATACGAGTAAACCTTTACCGATCTTTCCAACTATTTGCAAGTCCACTTTTACATTAGCCGAGCTTACTCTCTGAACTACTATCCTCAATTTTTCTCCCCATTATTTGTGGAGTGTTTCTTTTCAAGTTTTACAGAGCTCAGGTAAACTGGTCTTTTTAAGAGAGGAGAATCCATATCTATGATCTCGGATCCTTTATGAATAAAACTTTCACCCCCGGGATCATTATCCTTAAGAGAAAGGCGTTCAGATATTACATTAAATTTGTAATAAATGCCTGATCTTTCCGCACTAATACTATTAATAATGAAAAAATATCCTGGACCCGGAAATAATCTGATAAACTCTGCACCATATCTGAACCCGGCAGAAAAGCTCATATCTATTCTCTCCGATTTGACTCTCCCGAACCGGCTTGCAGGAAAGACAGGATTAACTGTATCCGCATCATCTTCCCCAGTTGTGATCTTAAGACCTCTGATTCCAGCCTTTTCCCCAATCTTTTTCATTACCTTTCGTAATATGGGATCATTTTCTTTATCTTCAGAAATAAGTCTTCCTGAGAATTCCCGCTCGGCATCCCTGAACAGAAGTGACTCGCGCTCGTCCCCAAAGATAAACACTGACTTTTCTGTATAGGCTGTTTTTATTCTTAAATTATATTCTTTTATGTCCCTTTTAAGTCTATTCACCTTTTTAACAGATGGAAATATATATATCCATAGATAGACAATAAGAAGGGAAATAACGAATAGGATGAAAGAGAATGTCTCGAGTAGTTTTTTTCTTTTCATTCTGTAGAGACCTCCCCTTTGATAACAAATATATTCTTCCGCTCGCCGGAGATCGTCTTTGACAGAATGAATGCTCCTCCGGAACTCTCCAATTTATCTGTCAGGTCCACAAGGTTTCTCGCTTTTCCGAATATCCCTTTTATCTCAAAATCAAACGCACCTATTCGGCTTTTTATTGAAATATTGGTAAAACTGAGCTTCCGGTTATCCATCCTTATCAGGACATTAAGAAAACAGGATACGGATGAGTTGAGATATCCCGGCCAATTCAATAAAAAAACCTTTGTGAAATAATCGGCTCTCTTTTTTTTTAAATCCTGAATTCTTGCCTGGTTCTCATTTATAGTGTTCAATTCCGATACCAGTTCATGAAGTTCCCTGCCATATTGTCCCTTTTTATGCTCAAATGAGATAAATCCCATTCCTGTTACAAGTATTACTAATATAATAGAGGCGATCCTTAATTTCATCTTCTTACCTTACATTCTCTCAGGAACAGGAATTCCCATTATTTCAAAAAGTGTGGATAAATTTTCTCTGAAGAGGATCAAAAGTACAATTCTCAAATCCTTCAGGTCCTTGTTCTTCTCGGAAACAACAGGATATTGATGATAATACTGATTCAACTTCTGGCAAAGCTGATAAGAATGGCTGGAGATCAATGAAATTTCCCTCTTCTCAACTGCATGGTCCAAAAGTATTTCAATTACCGAAATATGAATGATAATATCAAAATAAAGTTCTGACTCCGCCTTGCTCAGGATCTCCGTATCGGGAATATCCTTCATTATCTTAGGCCAATCCAGTTTCCTGAAAATACTATTAACCCTTGCTATCGTATACTGCATATAAGGCCCTGTATCTCCTTCAAAAGATAATGCATCATCAAAATCGAACGAAATTACAGAATTCGAATTGAACTTTATCATATAGTAACGCAAAGCTCCTACGGCAATATCTTTTGCGATGGAGTTGACCAGATCACTGTTCAGATCAGGATTCCTTTTCAATATCTCCAATCTCGATTTTTCGATCAATTTATCGATCAGCTCCTCACCACTGACAGCTATCCCTTTTCTTCCTGAGACTTCAATATACGATCTTTTTTTTTCATCATCTGACAAGTCAAATCCCATATCTTCTACACATCCTGGTGTTAATGCAACCATTTCATAAGAGAAATGGACATATTCTTTCTTCTTCTCCTTAATACTAAGCGGTTCAATAACCTCTTCTGAAATTATTTTCTGAAGATAGGACTGTCTCACATCAATGACAGTAAATATCCGATCTCCATTACCGTAATTTACATCAAGAGCACCATCAGCAATACCAGAAATATGAATGAAGTCTCCATTATCATATTCGTAAAATTTTCTGAAATAAAAATTTTTACCCAGAAGGCCTACTTTCCACAATGCATAAGCAATATCCTTCCCGATATATGTCGAAGTACCATTTGATCTAATTACGATCTTTTCTATATTCTCTCCTCTAAACTTTATGACCCAACATCCTGATTTCTCCGGATCTTTAGAGAGATACATTATCTTTTTTTCTTTGAGAATTCTCGAGGCCTCATCGAACAACTTAAGTTCAATGATATCACTTTCCCTGACTATACTATTGTATCTGATATTCAGTCTGTTCATCAGCTCTATATGGTCTTTAACAATAGTTTCAGAAATATAAGAACTTACCGAATAATAGGGCTCATCCTTATCCTCTATTTTTTTATGCACCAGATTTCTAGATTCACCGTTTCTTTCATATTCCGATATCTTTTCACTATAATACGGATATCTTTTCCACAGGAATAAAGGAAGATCAATGATAGCCCTAATATCCTCATCACTCTTTCCATCATGCTCCATTAATCCCCAGACCACATCAGCAACCTGGATCCCGGTATCATCAAGATAATTCTGGACCTCTACATCATATCCGAGAAAATCAAGGGATCTGGCCAGGGTATCACCCAGGCTCGAATTCCGGATATGACCGATATGTGCAGATTTGTTCGGATTAATACTCGTGTGTTCTACAATAACCTTGACTCCATTCTTTTTCGGAGTTTCTTCCCGTTTCTTAAGTAAATGATGAAGAAATCCCTTCCTGTTCAAAGTGAAATTCAGAAAACCTCCGCCCTCTATCTTTATATTTGAAACTGCAGGGATCTTTCCTGAGAATTTTTCAACCAGATTTTTCCCTATCAGGAAAGGTTTCTCTCCTGTCTTTTTAGCAAGAACAAAAGGAATTGTCGTGGATATATCCCCGAATTTTCTCAGAGGAGGAACTGAAAATTGTATATCATTCAGTTCAATATCGAAGTCTGTTTTAAGTTCATTAAATAATATATTTCTGAGCTCATTTTGAATTGTTATCATCTTTCCCTCATTCCCTGTCCGGTCTGAGAAATTATATCATCTATTTTCTGTTAATCAAAGAGATTTAAATGGGGACGCAAAGTCACCGGTTCTATAGAGAGTGTAAGTACCGGATCTCCTGACTTTATCACACTCACTCAAACCTTTTACCAAAGAAAGACGGGGGGATTGAAGGAATAAATGAGATAAGAGATCATGATTCTGATAAAAAGTTCGATAATTTTCATTTACTTTTAGGCATGGTTTTTATAGAATTCAATTTTAATTGTTATCAAGGAGTCTTAAATGACAAAAGAAGTAGAAATTTTATGGCCCGAGCTTAATTGGATAGGAGATGGAGAAATAAGAGAGAAGACCGCAAAGACATGGGAACTTGCACTTGAAAGATCTGCACTAACCGCCAAAGATCTTAATACGATCCCCTTCACACTTCTCGTTCCCGATCTAAAAGTTACTTTCATGGCACATAAAAGAGCTGTTGTACATATAGCACTTGCCAGCGGAAAAAAGATTAATGAGTTCTTCAAGGATGATCTTCCCGTTAACTTGGATGTCCTTATTTCCGGAGCAATCCTTGCAGATGTAGGCAAATTGCTTGAATATGAGCTTAAGGACGGAAAAGCAGTTCAGGGTAGCTACGGGAAATATCTTCGCCACCCTTTCTCCGGAGTATCACTTGCAGAAGAAGCAGGATTGCCTCCGGAGATCTGCCATATCATCGCAACTCACGCCGGTGAAGGAAATATGGTGAAAAGATCTACCGAATCATATATCGTTCATCATGCTGATTTTATGACATTTCTCCCCTTCAAAGATGGTTTGAAAATTTGATATTTTAAAAGAAAGTTCCCGGACATTGAAAAAAATGAAACGAAAATGAGAACCGTCCCCAATTCAGGTTTCAGTTTAGAATACAGATCTGATCATGTAGAGAAATTTCCCGAAGGTTTCCATTTTCTTTCTGAACTCTTTTTTTGAATAGAGTTTCTCCGCAAAAACAATAACTTTGTTAGCTGACCTTATCCTGTTCATCTTTTCTTTGACCATTAATGCTATATATCCCCTTTCGGAGACAAATGCTGGTGAATCCATGATGATAATAAAGCGTGATGTACTTTCTGTGAACATTATAGATTTTGCAGAATAATTTTCCCCCGGTGTCTCATCAATCACCTTCAAATCTGCCAATTCTATCGATCCTGAATCTGAATTGAGCAGGTCTGTCAGCCATGTATGATCCCCCCCTTTCCCCGGATCGGGAAAGACCAGGAACTGAAGTTTGAAGAAACTTCTTCTCCTTACGGTAATATTTTTATATGTACCCTTATCATCAGGATCGAAGACATCCCTCTCTACCCAGCTGAATGAAAACTTTCTAAGTTCAGTTGATATACTGAAAAGATCCTTTATTGAGTTTATATGCTGCATGGGAGATATATCGCCAACAGGTTCAAGAGCCTTTGAAAAAAATGCTATTTCTTTCCCGGGTGAAAAGATGTCCGACTTTTTAACCAGCATATCTGCATATATGACGATTGGTATGGTCTGATAATTCTCTGCAGCTTCATTATTTATGAGGTTATAACTATTAAGATCTATCAATGAGATGAGATCATCAGAAGTAAAATTTATACTCCTAGCAATAATATCTTCTTCTGCTGATCTTATCAGGAATAGTGCCAGATAAATATCAAACTTTTCTTCTGCAGGTATTTCCGAATCTTTAAATATATCTACAGCCCTGTTGATATCTCGGAATCTATACTTCAATGCTCTCCCTGTCTCAGAAGCATATCTCCCCTTTAATGCCGATCTTAACTCACTTTCAAGTTCTTCAGCAGGTATCAGATTAATAGATCTATCACCAGTATTAATTTCATTAAAATATTTTTTTAAAATCTCACGTAATCCGAAGAATTCATTTTCAGCCTTATTCTCATTTTCTATCTTTATTCCAAGATCTGATCTCTCTATTTTCTTTTTAACCGGGATCTTCTTTTCCTCGTCTTTTTGTCCTGACGGAAAAAAAATATAGAGGAGAAATACAACAGTCACTAAAGCCATGAATATAAGTAGTACTGAGTCTCTGTTCTTTTTACTCTTAAACATCTAAAAAATGTATACAACAACAACAGCAAAAATTCAAATCATTCGGACAATTAAGAATCTTTATCTGTTTTGTCAGGAATATCCTCCTTCTGATATAATACTAATATTAAATAGGAGAAATCTGAATGGCAAATAAACTTTCCGTACTAATTCCATGCAAGGATGAGGAAGATAATATTTCTTTCTGCATTGAAAGTGTTCTTCCTATAGCCGATGAAATATTAATTGCAGATTCCGGATCGTCCGACAGAACGATGGATATTGCTCGTAAATATAAGTGCAGAATAATAGAAAGAGAATATATAAATTCGGCAAATTTCAAGAACTGGGCTATTCCTCAGGCAACACATGGATGGGTCCTCATTGTTGATTCTGATGAAAGGGTCTCTCCCGAACTGGCATCAGAAATATCCGAAACACTTCAGAATGATACTCCTGAGTTTGACGGATACTTTATTAAGAGAAGAAATTATATTTTTGGAAAACTTGTAAAAAGGAGCGGTTGGGGAACAGAGAGCGTTCTGAGGCTGTTTAGACGCGATCTGTCAAAATATAAGGATATGCGTGTTCATTCTGAAGTCGTGGTCAGCTCTGGCAAAGTCGGAAAACTTAAAGAAAAATTTGAACACTATACTTACTGGAACTTTTCCCAGATCATGAAAACATACGATATGTATACAACCTGGGCTGCAGAGGACATGAGAGACAAAGGGGTCAAAGCGGGATTCATCAACATGACATTCACACCTGCATGGAGATTCTTCAGGCAGTACATTCTGCAAAGAGGTTTTTTAGATGGTATTCCCGGATTGGTAGTTTCAGGGTTGTCAATGTATTATGTATTTCTCAAATATGCAAAATTGTGGAAGATGAAGCATGGCCTGACAAGACCATCACCTCCGGATATCGAAAAGATGGAGGACAGATATTTACACTTAAAGAAGAACATATAAAAACCGGAGATCAAATATTTGAATATTTAAGTTGATCCGCCAATTTTATTGCTTCTATCATACTTCCGGGATCGGCAATTCCTTTTCCTGCAATATCATAAGCTGTCCCATGATCCGGAGAGGTCCTTATAAAAGGCAACCCTAGTGTAAGGTTCACCCCCGAATTTATATTGTTAAGTTTAAATGGAATCAGACCCTGGTCATGATAAAGTGATATTACAACCGGATTCTTTCTCTTTTCGGATTCCAGGAAAATAGTATCTGGAGGGAAAGGACCTTCGATATTCATTTCTTCTTTCAACTCTTCTACAGCCGGAGAGATCTCTTCCTCTTCCTCTTTTCCTATCGTTCCCGATTCACCTGCATGGGGATTCAACCCGCTCATCAGGAAACTTGACCTTGATCCTGTCAACCTGAGAAGTTCAGAATTTATGAACCTGCAAAATCTTTTTATTTTATCCTTCTTAATATTTGCAAAAACATCTTTCAGAGGAATATGGGTTGTGTATAGAGCCACTTTCATTTTGTCGGACCAGAAGAACATGGTCCATTGTTCGGTCTTTGTCCTTTTCACAAGATAATCTGTATGCCCCATAAAATTATTTCCTGCATCAAGCCATTTCTTTTTGGAAACCGGGGCAGTCACTACCCCAACCGCCTTTCCGTCAAGTGCTAAAGATACAGCCTTTTTAACAAAAACAAAAGAAGGGTCATTTCCTTCAGGATCTACTTTAAGAAAAGAAATAGTTTCCTTTGATGCTTCTTCAATACTCTCTATTGTATGATATGGGAGAACTCCGGCTATATCTCTTGTCCCTATCAACACTATGGGTGATTCTGTTTTTGTTGATCTAAGAGCTTTTTCCGTTACTTCCGGACCAATTCCCTCAGGATCTCCGATGGTTATAATGATCGGTCTCTTTATCGGCGACATTACAAATTTTACTGCCCGGGCGCTTTATGAATGAATTTTATAAAGTGTTTGAATAAAATTATGTTATTTCCATCATCTTTCTTTATTTTCAGGCACTTCTCATCATACCATTCTATAGAACCATTAATAGAAGTCCCATCGGTCAACTCTATCACGAGTACCGTCTTGTTATTCATCTGTTTAACATAATAATAACTCTCGGCGTGAGTCCTGTATGGCGGAGGAGCCTTTTTCTTCATGTCTTTTTTATGTATCTTCTTTATTTCACTAAGGTCAGGTTTTATTAATTTTCGTGTCATATCGGATATCCGGGATTCAATTGATTATAAATTTAAAAAAAAGAAAAGTCAATCGGTCTTTCTCTTTCTCTTGCTCCAACCTTTAATTATCCTCTGCTTTCCCCTTGCAATTGCAAGAGAATCTTCCGGGACATCCTCATTAATAGTTGAACCGGCAGCAATATAACTATTCTCTTCAATTATAACCGGTGCTATCAATTCGGTCCCGGAACCGATAAAAGCCTTATCTTTTATAATGGTAGGATTTTTATTGACCCCGTCATAATTACAGGTAATAGTTCCGGCACCGATATTAACATCCTCGCCAACAGTTGCATCTCCCACATAACTAAGATGCATCGCTTTTGAACCTCTGCCGAAGACACTTTTCTTCATTTCTACAAAATTACCAACCTTAGCTCCGTTGCCGATGATAACACCACTTCTCAGATGTGAATAAGGACCAATCTTAGCACCCTCTTTAACAACAGAATCTCTTATAACGGACCCGGGAAGAATTACTACGAAATCACCAATTTTAGAATTTTCGATAAAACAATTGGGATAAAGTTCAACACCTTTTCCGATAACAGATTTTTTATCAAGAAAGATCCCCGTTGAAATGATGGTACCATCGCCTATTGAAGGCAGACCCTCTATATAAAAATTCGAAAAATCTCTGAATTTGACACCTTTTGAAGTGTAGTATTGCACCTGGTTCCGAATAATGATCGCTTCAACCATATCTGGAGATGATCCGGAAAGGTCTTCGCTTATATCAAGATTTTCCAACCAGTAATCAATCTCTTCTCCCCTAATCAAAAATTCGGAAGTTTCAGATGCAGGAGTATCTTTATTCATTCAATGATTGCCAGGAACTCTTCGTTCTCCTGAAATTCCTGAAGATCAGGTTCATTGTTTGCAATGATCTTGTATTTATTATCTTTGGAAATAGCCTTTTTCAGGAATCCAAAAGCTGTATCTACATCATCCTGCCTGAAGGCAAGCAAAGCTCTGAGATATATCGAATATGGAGAGTTGATTTTTTTTACCTCAAGTTTCTTGATGATTTTTTCGGCTTCCTTAAAATCATTTATATTAATATTAAAAAGAAGCTCATTCAGGATTCCATCCTCTGTTTCTTGAACAGTTTTTTTTCTGGAAATCCTGGAATCACATATATTCTTATATGACTTGGATCTGGTCTGAATCTCAAGCACGCTGTAGAACTCAGAATCCTTGTAGTGGTCAATTATATTTTTGAAATCTTCTGCCGCTTCTTTATAGTTCCTGCTTGTAAACTTTTTAACTGCTTCAGAGAATTTCTTTGAGATCTCGCTAAGTTGACTATCTTCTTTCAGTTTCATTATTGATTCCTCCCGTCACGATATTCTACAACTTATACGTGAATTTTTCAATATTGAATAGAATTATCCCCGGTGATAGATCGTGGAAAAATTTATTTTTATTCGCCTGTCTGATATCTGTCCGTGTAAACACCGACAACATCAACTCCAGCACCCTTGGCAATATCAATAACCCTGAGCACTTCTTTGTAAGATACCGTCTCATCCGCTTTAACAAAGAGAGGTTTCTTTGAATCCGTCTGATAGAGATCTCTGAGTCTCGTTTCAAGCATCTCTCTCGAGATCGGTTCTCTGTTTATTGTGATAGTATTATCACTCTCTATAACGAGTACAAGAGAGGTGGACTGAGGGCCCTTGTTATCAGCCTGGCTTGTTTCCGGCAACTTAATGTCAATACCTTTCTGCGCAACCGGAGTTATAACCATGAAAATGATAAGTAGTACGAGTAAAATGTCACACAGAGGAACCACATTAGGTTCCGACTTTGCTCCTGCTCCTAATTCAGCACCCATGAAACCTCCTATCTTTGAAGTATTTTCTCAAATATAATAATACTTGTCAAGCAATAAAATATAAAAAAAGGTTGACAGAAGAATAAAAGCAATATATATTAACCATATGGTTAGACCAAACGGTTGGTCGAAAACAAATTATGGCTACTAAAGAAAAAATCATCGAAGCCGCAATTCTGGAGTTCTCAAAAGGGGGTTTCGCGGGAGCAAGAGTTGAGAACATCGCTACCAGTGCGGGTGTAAACAAGGCCATGATCTTTTATTACTTTGGGTCAAAAGAAAACCTCTACAAAATAATAATAAAGAATATTGTAGGCGAATTATTTAAGGTTATTATAGACAGCGGGGGTTTTAATAAAGATCTTAAGCCCGAAATGTTTCTTGAGATCTTTCCTGAAATTTACATAAGGTTCTTTTCCAGAAACAGAAATTACCTGAAAATAATCGGAGTCGATCTAATTCAGGATCAGGGAAATCTGAAAGGGGCACTCCGGGAGTTCTTCGATTCAAGATCAAAGGAACTCCCGCGAAATCTTCAGGAAACATTCACGGAATGGTCGCACATGGGGCTTATTACAGAACCTGATCCGATACATCTATTCCTGAACATAATCTCATTATGCATCTTCCCTCTTATTGCAAAAGTCTTTCCTGAGACTATATTTGATCTTGATCTGGAAAATGAAAAATTTATAAAAGAACGGATAGCCAGTGTTAAAAATCTTCTTAAAAGAGGTGTCTTGAAATGAAAAGAAAAATCTTCTTATTAATACTATTATTGTTTCCATTTCTTATTATCCCAAATGTTCCGATAAAAACTGCGATTGCTAACGGAATCAAAATAAATTGTGAGATCAGAAATAACGAACTGGAATCCCGAATCCTGGAAACAGACCTGAAAATTAGAAAACTCAACAGATATTTCACGATAAACGGATCGGGGAACTATCTTTACAGATCCGAAAAGATAAGCATAAAACTCCCGGATATGGAAATAGCACCCGGGATGATCATTCCGGGGAAAGAGATCGGAGGTGGAACTAATCATATATATGATCTAAGTTTATCTGTATTTCAACCAATTTTTACGGGAAACGCCCTGTCCGGACTTGTTAAAATGAACAATATCCGGAAGAGCCTTAACCTGAGCAACAGGAAATTCCTCGAACTTATGCTCAGTGGCAGGATCAAATCTGTTTTCTTCAATCATCAAATGCTTGCCAGTCAGATCCGTTCTCTCGAGACACTTGAGAAGAAGATCACAAATCATCTCGATAGACTCGAAGATCTTTATAATGAAGATCTGGCAGGGAAAAGCCAGGTGCTGGAAACCAGACTTAAGCAAAGTGAAATTGAGTTGTCAAAAGAAGAAATTCAAAACAGTATAAACATTCTATCTTCAACTTTTATGGAACTAACAGGTTATAGATTAAATAATATTGAGAAAAAATATAGTGAACCAATTAAAGATCAGAAAACCTTGATGAAATTATTTCTGCTAAACCATCCCAAGATGATGATGCTCTCGGATCAGAAAAAAATAATCCGGATCAACAAAAAAATAACCCGAGGGAAAGATCTTCCGCATATCGGAGGTTTTGCCGAATTGCACTACGGAATGCCCGGGATCAATTTTCTGAATAATGAATGGACCTCATATTTTCAGGGAGGGCTTGAGGTCAAGATCAATGTTTTCAACTGGGGATTGAATAGAAAAGAAAATATAATCAATAATTACAATATCGAAAAGATAAGCAACAAAGAAAAAGATCTGGTAAAAAAGACCCGCTTAAGATTAGCAGAACTATTCAACACACTGAAAAGTTTGAATGTTAAGATCGCAACATTTAAAAAAATGATCAGTATTTCTGAAGAAGAATCGGAACTGAAGAAAACTCTTTTCAATGAAAAACAGATCTCTAACAAAGACTATCTTGATTCACTTCTTAATGTTGAGAGCTTAAGATCTTTACGAGACAAAACCTCCCTTCAGTCTGAATTGATAAAAGTTGAAATAAACACAATGATCGGGAATAAGGAGGAGAAATGAAGAACACCATTATAATTTTACTGTTTGCTCTAATTGTTCACGGCTGTAGCAGAGGAGATACGGGATCTATAAAAGCACCCGGGATAGTTGAAGGCGAAATCATAACAATGAAATCAAAGGTTGCTACATCGGTGGAGAAAATTTATATTGATGAAGGTGACAAAATAAAGCGGGGAGACATCCTTATTGGTTTTGATCAGAGAATAATGAAAAATAAATTAAATGATGTGGATCTCAACCTTGAGGCCGTTACAATAAACCTGGAAAAGCTGAAAAAGAAAAGAGTTCTGATCAAACGAAATATGAACTATCTCAAACAACAGGTTGGACGATTTGAAAGATTGAATAAAAAAAGATCCGTCTCCGGTGATGATCTGGAAAAAATAAAACTGAAATTGCTTGAATCCGAGACAGCATTCTTTGAGATCACAAAATCTAATGAAGGTCTTGATGTTCAGCGGAAAGTTCTGGAAAACAAAAAAGAATATCTCAGGATAATACTGGAAGATTACAATATCGTTTCAGGAGTAGACGGATTTGTTATGGAAAGATTTATTTCCCCGGGCGAAAATATCTTCCCGGGAATGCCTCTTGTTGATATCCTTGATGAGAACTCTCTATATATCGAGATCTTTCTTGAGGCAAAAGAGTTGTTCCTGATCAGAACAGGAGGTAAAGTGAAAATAATTGTTGATGGGATCGAAGACAAAGATCTGTCCGGAATTATATCTGAGATAGGTAAGAAAGCTGAATTTTCTCCCAAATATGTTATTTCTGAAATGGAAAGGAAATCTCTCCTTTATAAAGTAAAGATCAGAATAAAAGAAAATATAGATATCTTCAAGATCGGAATGCCTGTAACTGTTGAAATTGAAAACAAATAAGATCAAAGAAATAACATGGAGACAATTGAATTAGAATGATAAGACTGGACAGGATATCCAAATCTTTCGGGGATGTAATTGCAATTTCCGATCTTTCTATTTCTTTTCCAGAATCAAAAATAACAATTATTGCAGGAGCTGACGGTGCCGGCAAATCAACTATTTTCAGAATAATGCTGGGACTCGACAATGCAGATTCAGGTGAGATATATCTGAATGAAGAACCTGTGGATAATGATTTTTCGAAAATCACCAGTATATCAGGTTATATGCCGGAGAGGTTTTCTCTATACACAGATCTTACTGTTGAGGAAAATCTTAACTTCTTTGCTGACATTAACGGTGTCCCTCATGCCCGAAAAGAAGACCTGAAGAACACCCTGCTTGAGAAGACCGGAATGATAAAGTTCAGGAACAGAAGAGCCGGTGCTCTTTCAGGCGGAATGAAGCAAAAACTGTCTCTCTCCTCGATCCTTCTCGCTTCACCCAAGATAATCATTCTTGATGAACCGACCACAGGGGTTGACCCTCTTTCCAGAATTGAATTTTTCAAGATCATTGAATCTCTTAAAAATGAAGGAAAAACAATAATTATCTCAACACCATATCTTGATGATGCTGAGAATGGTGATTATATTATTTTTTTAAAAGGGGGGAGGGTATTGAAACGGGGGGGTATCAATGACCTGAAGAAAAATGCCCCCTTCAAATTATTCAGGATCCTGCCCGAAGGGAATATTTTTGATGCCTTGAAAATATTGAAAAAGAATTCCGGATCTGATGAAAATTTTTTCATGAAGGGTAAATATATAAACTTTATCGGAGATCCGTACAGTGATGTTCTTAGGGGAGTAAGCTGGACAAAGATGAATGAAGAAAAACCCGGGCTTGAGGATATTTATATGTATTACGAGAGGAAAGGTACCTTTGAAAAGAGCGATAAACCCAAATGAATGAGAATATTATAGAGGTAAAGAACGTGGCAAAAAAGTTTGGTGATTTTATTGCCGTGAACTCTATCAGTTTTAACATTAAAAAAGGTGAGATCCTTGGTTTTCTGGGACCGAACGGAGCGGGGAAAACGACTACAATAAAAATGATAATGGGACTTCTCAGGATCACATCAGGAAGTATAAAAATTGACGGTATGGATCTGATGACATCAAGAGGAAAGATAAAAGAAAAACTTGGTTACATGTCACAGAAATTTTCTCTCTACCCGAAATTAAATGCGATGGAGAATATAGAATTCTTTGCAGGTATCTCGGGACTCGGGAAAAAGATCATATCCGAGAAATTAAAGATCCTGAAAGACCTTGTTGATCCGAGCTTCCTTAAAAGAAGTGTTGAAAATCTTCCACCCGGGATAAAACAAAAAGTTGCCCTTTTTGCTTCCCTTATCCCCGATCCGGACATTCTTCTCCTTGATGAACCGACCTCCGGTGTTGACCCCGAGGTCAGGAGGGATTTCTGGCAGGAAATCTACAATTTGAAGAAAAGCGGGAAAACGATCCTTGTTACAACACACAATCTTGATGAAGTCGAATATGCTGACAGGATCGTCATACTTCACCGGGGTAATATAATAGTTGAAGGGGAGCCGTCAGAACTTGTCAGAGAATATGAAGTCGACTCCGTTGAAACACTTTTCAAAGAAGCTGTGAGAGATAATGAAAGGAATTAAACCTATAATACAAAAAGAGTTTTTCCACATTTTCAGGGATCCGAAGAGTCTGATCATTATTTTTATTATGCCTGTCCTGATGATATTTATGTACGGATATGCAATATCATTTGATCTTAACAACGTTAATGTGGGTATCCTGGATTTTTCTGGCAGTGAAATATCGGGAAAGTTCATCGGAAAATTTCTTAACAATAGTTATTTTACTTTGAAAGAACCAACGGATAGAGAAGTTAAATCTCTTAAAACTTATGAGGGAATGTTAAAGAGTGGAAAGATCGATGAAATAATAATAATTCCCTCTGATTTTTCAAAGAAAATACGGAGCGGGACTCAGGTCGAAGTAGGATTTGTTATAGACGGGTCTAATTCCAACTCTGCAAATATAATTTACCAGTATAACGAGATGATCATCTTTGATTTTATTGAGAATTATCAAAAGATCCGTGATATTTTCAGAGTTAACACAAAAATATATTTTAATCCGGAATTAAAAAGTGCATATTTTTTTATTCCCGGCCTGATTGCAATTCTTCTTCTTATGATCTCCGCTCTTCTCACATCACTGAGCATTTCCAGAGAGAAGGAGTCCGGTTCAATCGACCTGATCTTTATTTCGCCTATCAAGTCTTACGAGATCATAATGGGAAAAACCATTGCTTATGTTTTTGTTGCATTTACAATAGAATTCATAATTCTTTTATTCAGCAGATTCTGGTTCGGTATGCCGATAAAGGGAGATCTTCTGGTTCTGTTTGGTTTCTCACTGATCTATATATTTACAGGATTATCACTCGGAATAATGATCTCCGCCTCATCCCCTGACCAGAAGACCTCAATGTTAGGAACCCTCCTGGTCACAATGCTCCCTTCAATAATGCTTTCCGGGTTCATCTTCCCACTTGCATCGCTCCATCAGGTACTTCGATGGATTTCTTCCATCATCCCTGCCACACATTTTCTCAAGATCATCAGAGGTGTCGTTCTCAAGGGGGCATCTGTTTCCGATTTTCTTGTTAACGGACTGACTTTGATTCTTATGAGCGTAATTCTTATCTTTATTTCTGTAAAAAGATTTTCAAGAATGAGGAAGACAATCAAATGAAAATATTCTACCTCCTCAAGAAAGAATTTTTAGAGATCTTCAGGCAAAGAGAATTGCTGTTCATGATAATAATTGCACCTGTGTTCCAACTTATAATTATGGGATATATTGTCACTACTGACATAAAAAATGTTCCTGTCGGAATAATTGATCTCTCAACATCAAGATCGACCGAAAGGATCATAAACAGGATCACCGGATCTGATCTTTTCGATGTCAAATCTATCTCCAAAGTAAATAAAGATACGGTAAAAGAATTAAAGGAAGGAGATGTTAATGCAGTTATACTTTTCCGGAACCCCCTGAAAACAGGAAATGTTATGCCCGGATATCCTGAGATACAGATACTTATGGATGGAGTCGATTCCAACTCTTCCAGAATAGCAGCAGGATATTTTAACGGAATAATAAAGAATTTTATCCTTGATGATCTGGATTACCTGGGAATCTCACCAATAATTAAGGGGAAATCCCTGATACGATTCAACCCTGAACTAAGAAGCATTAATTACATGGGGCCAGGGATTGTGGCTCTTCTACTGACCACGATCACTCTTTTTATAACATCCATTTCGCTGGTACGTGAAAAAGAACAGCAGACTATCGATACACTCCTTATATCAAGGCTGCGTCCCTATGAGATCTATCTGGGGAAAGCTCTTCCGATGGGCATTGTCGGACTTATAGACATGGGAATTGGAGTTTTTGTTGCCGTGATATGGTTCAACATTCCCGTGAGAGGAAGTATGCTGACGCTCCTGCTCTCTTCGGGTATATATCTGACAGCAATGCTCTCCTACGGGATGTTGATATCCATATTCTCCACATCCCAGCAACAGTCACTCTTCTTCTCATGGTTCTCACTGATCACATTTATTCTTCTGTCCGGCCTGTTCACTCCTGTCGAGAATATTCCCGGAGGACTCAAATGGCTTGTCAGTATTAATCCTTTAAGCTACCTTATAAAAATAATAAGGGAGATATTTCTAAAGGGGAATGGATTGGGACAATTTTACAGTGATCTTTTATATCTTGGATTGATAGCCGTCGTAATCTCAGCTATTTCTATCTTCAATTTCAAAAGATTTATATCAAAATAAGTTATGAAATACAGGGTTCAGATCATTTCAACAACTATGAAGAATTTTTTGCAACTTTTTAACAGATTCCCAAGTCTAAAGAGTGTAAGATGAATGAACTTATCAATAAGCTAAAACAGAAGGATGAGTCTGCGCTTAAAGAGGTAATGAAAATATACAAAGGTCAAATATTCAATTATCTTCTCTTAATGCTCGGTAACAGAGAGCAAGCTGAGGAGTTGACACAGGACACATTTGTAAGAGTCTATTTCAAAGCAAGTTCTCTAAGGACAGAGAACCTGAAAGCATGGATATATAAAATTGCAACAAATCTCGCTCTTTCAGAATTTAGAAAAAAAAGAATAAAACATCTCTTCTCACTCAAGGACGTTAACGAGATCCATTATTCATACGATCAGAAACTGGGGGAGAATATAATTATTGAAGAAGCTTTGTCCAATCTCCCCGAGAAATACAAAATACCGCTGATCATGAAAGAGGTTGACAATTTCTCATTTGAGGAAATGTCGGACATTTTGAAGAAACCTGTTGGAACTCTTAAATCTCTTGTGTTCAGAGGAAAAGAAAAAATGAGAAATAAATTAAAAATACAGCTCGGAGGAAACAATGGATAGCAAAAATAACATTTTCAGAGACTATATCCGAACGGAACATCTTGATGAAGAATTCGAAAATTCAGTATTCCTGAAGATCAAAAAAAAGAAGAAACAGAGGACCATTGCATTATCCTCGCTCGGAGCTTTTTTACTTGGAGGTATTCTTTTTGTTTCCGGAAATATATTCTTCCCCGGTAAGAACACTCAGCTATTGACAAAAAGAGAAACATTCACCAGAGAAGATGTGCCTTTAACTGACTATGTGATTTTTGCAGCATCAGATGAGTCCAACAACTATGTGATAGAACAGGTTGGTAACTTTGAAGATCAGGGTACAATATAGGAGGTAATCGATGAAGAAAATAATACTTATCGTATATATGGTTCTGATATTCCTGTTTATAAGATTAAACAGTACTGAACTTAGAACCGGTTCCAACAGCAATGTAAAGAAAGCACTGACAAAGATATCTCCATCAGTTGTCAAAGTCGTGACACAGAATCACAGGAGATATATTGCTACTGGTGTTGCTATCGAACCGGATCTCGTACTATCCAATATAATGGTCCTAAATCATCCTTTCGACCGGATATATATAGAGACCATGAATGGGAAAACCTTTGATGTTAAAATAGTTGGAAAAGATAAGAATTCATCTCTTATCCTCCTCCGGACCAGGAAAAAAGTACTTAAACCTGTGAAAACAGGAAAATCACCCGTAACAGGTGACTGGGTCGGATTGGTCGGTGTTTTTTACAAACAATTTCCTTTCATTAACCAGGGAATAATAAGCGGAAGCAGCAAAAGCAACCTGATCCTGAACGCCACTGTTGCCCCAGGTTCGACCGGAGGTGCTGTAGTCAACAGAAAAGGTGAATTCATCGGGATCATCAGAGGTGTTTTCGGATACAAATTTTTCCCGCAGTATATTTTCAAAAATGATCATTCCGAACTTAAGATAGTTTCATCCGTACGTGGTGGAAATGATCTTTGTTATGCTATTCCGTCCAATTGGGTTTTCCGTATAGCAAAAGACCTTAAAAAATTCGGATATGTTAGACGAGGGTGGCTCGGAATAAGTATTTCCAGTAATGAAAGAGATTTTGTGAGGGTGGATCGTGTTGTAAAAAATTCACCTGCAGATATCGGTGGTATCCTGCGGGGGGACAGAATAATCAGCATCTCCGGAAAAAAGATAAAAACTCCTGCCAACTTGTCGGAAAGCATTAGAATGCTTAGACCCGGAAATAAAATATTCATGACGTTGAACCGGAATGGAAAACAATTAAAAATAAATATTAAACTTGAAGAACTAAAACGCAGAGAGAACAAGCTTTTAAGGATCAAAGAAGAGGAACTTGCAAATAGAATTTCAAAAATGCCGGAGTTTATCGGATCATTGCCAAAGATCAAGAACTACACTTTTGAATTTTCAGGATCACTCACACTTGGAGTTGATGTTATCCCTCTTACTACGGAACTGGCAAAAGAATTCAAAGTGAAATCCGGAAACGGACTCCTGGTGTCAAGAACCAATTCGCAGAACCATACCGATGATACACAACTTAAAGTTGGAGATATCCTGATAAATTCCAATGGTATTAAATTGACAAAGATCTCAGATCTTGCAAGATCATTAAGCCATATAAAACCAAAAGAGAAAATAAAGATAAAATTGATCAGGAAAGGCAGAATGATCGAATCGGTAATTACTCCTTCGGTACTCAGCTACAAGACCCGTCTTCTTGATGAGTTTAAAAGAAAATTTTCCGATGCCAGATTCTGGATGGAGAAACAACAACAATTGAGAATGAAAGAAGAGATTGATAAGCAGAAGAAAATGAAATTGAAAGAAGAAGTACTCATGAAAAAAGAGGACATGGAACTTCGCAAAGAATTGGAGAGGGACCGGAAAGAACATCTTGAGAAATACAAATTAGAAATAGAGCGCCTTATTAAAGAAAAAAAAGCGATTGAAGAAGAACTGAAAAAAATAAAAAAAGAAAAAGATGACCCCGGAAAACCGCAGAGCTGATAATCCTTCCCGCCTTGTAGAGGGCTACTTTTTTATCATTTCATCAAGTTTATTATCAACCGCTTCAACATGCCCTTTCACTTTAACTGAACTCCAGGAATGAGCTATCTTCATGTCAGGTGAAATTATAAAAGTAGATCGTACAACTCCAAAATACTCTCTGCCATAATTCTTTTTTAATCTCCAGACACCGTATTTTTTGAGAGCATTCTTGTCGGGATCACTGAGAAGAGTAATGCTCAGATCCTTTTTCTCAATAAAATTTCTGTGACTTTTCGTAGAATCGGGGCTTACTCCCAAGATTTCGATCCCTTTTTTTTTAAATTCATCTTTAATGCCGGAAAATTCAATTGCTTCGGTCGTACATCCCGGCGTGTTATCTTTCGGGTAGAAATAGAGGACGATCCATTTCCCTTTCAGCAAACTGATAGAAAAATCGTTATCATCCTGATCTTTTATTGTAAAATCAGGAGCATTATCTCCATTTTCAAGTTTTTTATCCGTCATTTTGTCTCCCTCGAAAAATCTAGACTACCATACTGATACCGGTAATTTCAAGTAATGATATTTATATCCTAAACTATCAGAACGAATTACAATTAAAAGGGGACAGGCACTTTTTGTGGATTTTCTGATTGCGTCTACGTTGTCTATTTGTTAAACTTAAAAATTATTCTAAGGAGTTACATATGCTGACTTTTATTGAATCTATTATTTTTACTATTCTGCTTATTTTTACAATATGGTTCTTTTTTACTCCGGTCATCTACAGAATCAAACTGGTAAAACTTGGTCAAAAGGAAGAAAGATTTAACAATCCGGTTAAGAGAGTAGCAAATGCTGTTGCAAACTTTTTTCTCCTGATCTGCTCTATCAAGCGAGAACGGATCGTTACCGGTATCGCCCACATATTTCTCCTTTACGGATCGTTAACATTTGATACTATATCTGTTTACCATATACTTGAGGGATTTAATAAAAACATTCACCCTGCAAATTTCCACGTAATAATTGCCGATTCCATTTCCATCATGGTTCTCCTCGCTACACTTTTCTTCATTATCAAGCGGTACGTTGTAAGGAAATCATCTTATACTTACGGGACAATGGAGTCCCCTATTATTTACACACTGCTAATTACAGTTACACTGACATTTCTCCTTTATGAGGGTTCTTCCATTGCATTTCATTCCGGAAGAGAAAGCGCAGCTTTCATAGGAAAAATTGTTGCCGGCTGGCTACCATCATCATGGTTAATGGTTAAGATATCCTGGTGGCTTCATATTCTCAATGTATTTGCTTTTATCCTTTACGTTCCCAGATCAAAATATATGCATATGTTCATGGGACCGTTAAATATAACTTTTAAAAGTGAACAGCCTACTTCTTATTTGAGAACTGTTAATCTTGAAACTGCAGAAAGTTTCGGCATAACTTCTTATGAGGATATGGGTTGGAAAGATCTTTTTGACGGTTTCGCCTGTATCGATTGCGGCCGTTGCACTGATTACTGCCCTGCAGCACAAACAGGCAAAGAATTATCGCCAAAAACGATCATCACTAAAATGAGGGATGATCTCCTTATTGAAGGGGGGAAAAAACTAAAAGATCAGGAATATCAGCTCCCGCCCCTGATGGATCGAATTTTTAAAGATGAGGAAATATGGAGCTGTACAACCTGCGGAATATGCATGGAAGTTTGTCCCGTCAAGAATGAACATATTCCTAAGATAATCGGTTTAAGACAGAGCAGGGTTCTTATGGAAGCAAAATTTCCTGAAGTGTTTAACCAGTTCTTTAAAAACCTGGAAACGAACAGCAATCCATGGGGTTTCGGTTCTTCCACCAGAGGAGAATGGAGCGATGGTTCTGAAGTAAGAAAAGCTGTTGATAACCCTGATGCGGAAATACTTTATTGGGTAGGCTGTGCAGGATCTTTCGATGACAGAAATAAAAAAGTAACAAAGGCCATGATCTCAATTCTCAATAAAGCAGATATTGATTATGCAATTCTGGGTAACGAAGAAAATTGTTGCGGTGACCCCGCAAGAAGAGCAGGAAACGAGTATCTTTTCCAAATGATGGCTTCCCAAAATATTGAAACACTAATGAGATACAAATTCAAAAAAATAGTAACAACCTGTCCTCACGGGTTCAATTTATTCAAAAATGAATATAACGATATCGCAAAATTGACTGGAATTGATTTTGAAATGCCTGAAGTGATTCACCATTCTGAATACATCAATGAGTTGATCACACGGGGAAAACTTATCCTTAAAAAAGAGAAAGGGAAAACCGTCACCTTCCACGACCCGTGCTACCTCGGCCGTCATAACAATATCTATCAACAACCCAGAGATGTGATCAAAAGCACAGGTCTTAACATTAAAGAGATGAAGAACAGCAAAAGTCACAGCTTCTGTTGCGGCGGAGGCGGAAGCCTGATGTGGGCTGAAGAGGACAAGGGAGAAAGGATCAACCATATGAGAACTGACGAAATCCTGAAAACCGGAGTCGATACTGTTTGCACTTCCTGCCCTTTCTGTGCAACTATGATTACAGACGGTATTAAAGATAAGGAAAAAGAGGAGTCGGTAAGAGTTAAAGATATAGCTGAAATTGTTGCTGAAAGTATGGAGTAATCTGAATTTAAACTAAGACCCGAGGGTAATCATTTCAACTTTGCTGATCTTTTTCCCGAGGAATATCTCCCCTACCCTTTTGAACCTATCCGGGAAGTCGGTTACAAAAAATTCGTCTTCATTATTACTTTTCTCGGAATCGTTAAGCCAGCCCATTTTTTCTAATATGGTTTGTGTCCTGCTTGCCATTACTTCCGCTGAATCTATAAGTTTGATCTCCGGGCCCATCACTTTTGCTATTGCACTTTTAAGAACCGGATAGTGAGTACAACCGAGAACAAGTGTCTTAATACCTTTTCTTTTAAGAGGAACAAGATATTCCTTAATTATAAGATCCGTTACTTTATGATCTATCCAACCCTCTTCAACCAGCGGTACGAACAGGGGGCAGTCCATTGATACTATTTCGGCATCTGGATCTTTTTTAAGAATTGATCTCTCATATGCTCCTGAAGAAATGGTGGCGGTAGTCCCAATAACACCGATCTTCTTCTCTTTATTCTCAACAGCCGCTTCGGAACCCGGATCGATAACACCCATGACAGGAATATCCAGCAGATCCTTTAGATGAGGAACTGCATACGAAGAGGATGAATTACAAGCAATCACAATTATTTTCACACCCTTTTCTGTCAGAAATTTCGAATTTTCTTCGGAGAATTTTATTATTGTTTCAGGTGACTTCGTCCCATAGGGTAAATGTGCTGTATCACCGAGATAAATAACTTTTTCATTAGGCATTTTTTCTTTGACAGCCTTATAAACGGTGAGCCCACCGATACCTGAATCAAATATTCCGATCGCTTTGCTATTCATCTTTTGAAATATTTGTAATTTGGAAGAAACGAATTCTCTAGATCAAGATGGCCTGATAATGTTTTATATTCATTCCCGGCTACCAGGATCTTCACTTTTTTGATCTCTTTGAAATTATAACAGAGGTTATTTACAAAGAAATATATGAACTCGATTTCTCCTCTGGATCCTCCCGGAAAATTAATCATTGTCTCTTCATTAAAGTCCAGAACCGCTGTTTGTTTATCATCAATATAGAACATACTTTGCAACCTTGCCTGATCAGGAAACGGCGCGACATAATTCGATGCTTCAGACATCATCAGGTCAATGAAACTTTTTATAAATTCAATTCGATCTTCTTTTTTATCGATCTCATAATCTCTGGGAATGAACAGAGACGAACGGTTGGTTAAAAAAAAAATCCTGACCTTTTCAAGTTCAGGAACAGTTTCCTCTGTAACTTTGTTATCTCCTTTTTTATCTTCGATAGCTCTTCTGAACGTTCCGCTTGAACTCAGATAAATGATCAGTGATGTGACAAAAAATATGACAGCAAGGCTTATCAGAATATAAATTATCTTTTTGCTCATTTATAAGTTGAATTATGGTAGTAAATATATTTTGAAACACCTGAATAAATTGATCCGGCAACTTTTTCAAGAAATGAATCATCCAGAAGCCTGTTCTCTTCATATTTGTTTGAAACAAATGCTATCTCAATCAGTACTGCCGGCATTGAAGCCCTCATCAGGACTATGAATGGAGCTTGCTTTACTCCTCTATTTCTGGTGTTCAGCAGAACATTCAATTCGTTCTGGATATAGTCTGCCAATCTGCTTGATTCCCGGATATGTTCTGCCTGTGCCATACTCCAAAGTATCATTTTAAGATCATCATCCTCCGGGACATCATTAAATCCGTTAAAAGAATCATTCTCTTTCATCGCAAGCTGCATAGAATTTTTATCCGTAGCTTTCAGACTTACAAAATACGTCTCCGGTCCCCTTGCCGATTTCCTGTAGGAAGAATTCACATGAACAGAAAGAAATAACTGTGCATTCTGATTGTTTGCTTTTGCAACTCGGGAATCAAGAGCAACTTCAACATCAGATTGACGTGTCATCACTACTCTGACACCTAATTTCAGTTCAATTAATTTCTTTAACTTCTTACTCACTTTCAGTGTTATATCCTTCTCTCTGGTATTTTTAGCTCCAACAGCCCCAAGATCACTCCCACCATGTCCGGGATCAATACATATAACCTCAATAGATCTGTGTCCTCTCTTGCCTGATCTCACATCAGAAATCTCAATGTTATTACTACTATCTGCACCTTCAGTAACAAGGGCTGGCGTTTCTGACCCCTCTACATCGGGTATTGTTTTAACGTCAAAAACAACTCTGTATGGATTATGCAGAATAAAAGTCTTTGTAATATCGAACCTTTTTCTACCCTTTACCCTAATCCCGACATTTCCATCTTTTGTTATATTTTCAACTCTGATTAATAGTTCAGAACCTGACAAATCCGATCTGAGTAATAAGTTTTCATGCTGATCTTTTAAAAGAAGGGTAAGATCCTTTTTTGATCCCCGCTCCATCTCATATGAAAAATCTTTATTGCTCTCAAACACTATCCTGATAAAATCACTATGATCGAAAGTTCTTATCTTGATCGAAAGCGGAAAGATATAGGATGCAACCACCAACGTATATGTTAAGAAAAAATAAAATTTCTTCATCAGCTCAGGTAAACTGGAGGCGGCGGGAGTTGAACCCGCGTCCAATAAGGACTCAATCAAAGTTTCTACAGATATATTTTGTTTTTTTATGCCCCACAGATAAAAAAACAAACAAAAAGCCCTGCGGGAGTCTTTATCAGATTTTCGTCCACAACAGAGTCAAAGACAACTCTGTGCAGCTTATCCTGCAAAATGACGCCCCGGAGATCCAGCAGGAAAAGACAACCGGAACGGCAACATTAATTATGCTGCGAGTGCAAAATCGTTTGCGTTTCTTTTTTTGAGTATTTTAGCGAGATGCTCAGCTCAATCTGCTGCTTTGACATAATCAATACTGTCGAACCCATTTCGCCCCCGAAATGGGATATGGCGGGGCCGACGAGACTCGAACTCGCGGCCTCTGGCGTGACAGGCCAGCGTTCTAACCAACTGAACTACGACCCCGCTCATTAAACCTGGGCGATAGAGGACTTGAACCTCTGACCCTCGGCGTGTAAAACCGATGCTCTTCCAGCTGAGCTAATCGCCCTTTCAAAATCATAAAATACAATATCTGTGAGAATAAGTCAATAGGAATAAGATCCGGAGTTGACATTTTTTAAGAGAAGCAATGCAGGTGTCATCGGTATATTAAATAAAATATTAACAAAAATCGGAAATCCAATTATATTGAAATTAATATCCTGATAAATATAATAGTGAGAAGGAGTACGTATGAAGAGAAGAGAATTTATAAAAACTTCGGTTATTACCACTACATCGGTCCCTTTATCCGGATTATTCGCTTTTTCCGCCCCGTCCAGAATCCCAGTTTCGAAAGTTACGGGAGAATCACCTTTTGAAATAACAAAAAAAAGTGTTGAACTGATCGGAGGAATGAAAAAATTTATTAGCAGACAGGATGTCGTTATGATAAAACCTAATATCGGATGGAACCGTAAGGTCGAGCAGGCGGCCAATACAAACCCTGCTGTTCTCAGAGCAATAATAGAAATGGTATTTGACGCCGGAGCAAAAAAGGTGATACTCATGGATAACTCCTGCCACAAATCCGAGGATACATACAGGAGAAGCGGAATACAGGAAATGGTTAAAAATAGTGGTGCAGAACTCAGGTTTTCTGATGAGAATCGCCTTGTTATTCATTCCTTCAACGGCGAGAAACTAAAAAAGTGGCCGGTATTCCGTGATCATCTGGAAGTGGATAAATTTATAAATGTCCCCATTCTGAAACATCATTCAAGTGCAGGTCTAACGATCGGAATGAAAAATCTCTATGGAATAATCGGAGGCCGAAGGGGGAAACTCCACAGGAACATGGGGGAAAATATAGCTGACCTCGCAAATGGTTTTAAGACAGATCTGACTATAGTAGATGCATATAGAATACTGAAGAGGAACGGACCCGTCGGTGGAAAGCTGAGTGATGTCGAAATAAAGAAAACCGTAATCTGTTCCGAGAATATTTTCGAGGCGGATGTGGTTGCTGTTGATCTGTTTGGTAAGAGCATAGACGAAGTACCATTTATCGATGCCGGATTCCGAAGAGGGATGGGACATAAAGATATTAGTAAAATAAACCTGAGAACTGCAAAAATATAGATAATTATGTTAAAAAAATATTCAAGAACAAAACTGCTGCGCATCTTTTCTCAAATATTCTTTTTGGGGATCTTTTTATGGCTTCTGATTAGAACTGGGGCATCTGCAACAGAGACATTCACATATTCTGATTATTTCTTCTTCTTTGACCCTCTTTTACTTGTTATTAACCTTCTATCTACTCATGCCCTTCTAAATATATTCCTTTTATCTTTAATTCCTCTTGCTCTCACTTTAGTGTTCGGTCGTTTTTTTTGTGGATGGGTATGCCCTATGGGAACGATCCACCATTTTTTTTCCTGGCTGTTTAACAGAAAGAGAAACAAAGTCGAAAATGTTGACCACAAACTCTTAAAACTGAAATATGTGATACTTTTAGTAGTGCTTATAATGGCTCTTTTTGGTACAACCATAGGCGGATGGTTCGATCCATTCTCCATCCTGACACGGAGTACATCTATTGTTGTAAGCCCTTCTGCAAATTATATCATTGAAGAAACTCTTAAAACGGGGGCAAATGACTCGGGATTGCTCTCCAGGGGATTAAGTCCGGCATATGAATTTTCCAAAAAGAACATACTTCCAAATAAACCGAGGAAGTACTTGCAATCCGTTCTTATTGGAATATTATTTTTTCTTCTTATCGCCGCCAACTACTACAAAAGGAGATTCTTTTGCAATTATCTCTGCCCATTGGGAGCATTGTACGGAATATTCTCGAGATTCAGTCTTCTGAATCTCGATGTTGAAAAAAGCTCCTGTAAAAAATGCAATTTATGTTCATCGGATTGCACATACAATGGAAGTCCCTATAAAGACTACCTGAAATCCGAATGTTTGGTCTGCTATAATTGTGAAGATGCCTGCCCTCCCAGATCCGTCAAAACTAAATTCAAATTACCGTCAGGGGAAAGCATTAATAAGATTGATCTCGGAAGAAGAAGGATCGCTGGGTCCATTGCCTCTGCGATCTTATTTGCGTCCCTTCCAAGGATCTCCGCTAATTCGGGATCGAGAACTCACAATTTTGAGAGGCCTCCCGGATCAGTGTCGGAGAATGATTTCCTTGATCGTTGTATCAGGTGCGGAGAATGTATTCAGGCATGCCCAACAAACTTTATTCAACCTGCACTTTTTGAGACTGGCATTGACGGGCTGTGGACACCCGTTCTGAATCCATCGACCGGATATTGCGAATTTGAATGCAACAGATGTACCCAGGTCTGTCCCACGAATGCGATAGAAACCCTTCTAATTGAAGACAAAAAAAAATTCAAAATAGGCACTGCTGTTATTGTCAAAGACAGATGCTATACATATGCTGATGGATACAATTGTGCCGTTTGTGAGGAACATTGTCCGGTCCCGGAAAAAGCGATCAGATTCAGAGAAGTTGATGTATGGAATTTTGAAGGGGAAAAAGTCAAGGTCAAACAGATCTATGTTGTCCCTGATCTTTGCATCGGATGTGGAATATGCGAAAATGTCTGCCCCAGATCGGATGGACCCGGGATTATCAATACTTCAGAGGAAGAACAGAGAGAATTCCAATATTAAGAAAATCTTACTTTACTTTCAAAATTATTAAAGTACAATCATCGGTCGGTTTTATATTTCCGCTGAATTTGAACATTTGTTTATAAATGCCTTCGGATAATTCCGATGCGGTTTTGTTGCGGTGTTTTTTTATATAGGCTGTTATTCTTTTAACACCGAACTCTTCCCCTTTTCTGTTCTCAATTTCAGGGACACCGTCGGTAAATGCCACTATTATATCCCCGGAACGGGGTGAAAGGGTCTCATTTTCATAATCTGTTTTATCGGTAAATCCGGTCAGCACTCCACCTTTTGATAACGGGTACTCTTTTTCCCCGGAGATCAGAATAGGTACCACATGACCTGCGTTAACATAGGAAATACTTTTTTTATCATCATCGATCACCATCCAGAAAATAGTGATAAATCTGTTGCCTCTTGTAATATCATATATCAGTGAATTTGCTTTCGAAATAAACTTTCCCGGTTCGAAGAAGTACATTTCGTTCATCGTGTGAAAAACCGCCTGGGAGGAAGCGGCAAGGAGAGCAGCAGATAATCCTTTCCCCTCCACATCCGCTATCAGGACGGATGTTTTACCGCTCCTCGATCTTAAGAAATCGTAATAATCTCCTCCGACACTGTTCATCGGTTCGTAGATTGCGGCGATCTCAAAATTCTTGAATTTTGGAAGTTCCTGGGGAAGAAGCGACAATTGTATCTCTTTTGCGATTTTGATCTCATGTTCTATTTTTTTGTTTTCGATCATTTTTGAGATCATAAAACTATTTTCTATTGCTATTCTTGTAAATCTTGACAGGAAAATGGCAAACTCAATATCCTCCCTTTTTAACTTTACTTTGTTGAACTTAAGCCCAAGACCGAGAACAACTTTTTTCGTTCCGGACTCTCTGAGATTAACCAGATGAGCGATCCTTTTTTCCGAAAAGAACCCGAAAAGTTCCGGATCAATATTCTTCAGATCATCAACATCCAGGAATTCCCACTCTTTTTTTAACCTTCGCAAACCCCGCTCTATGATTTCTCTGTCATTCTTGAGAAATTTGATCCCTTTCTTCTTCAACAATCCTTCTTTTTCATGCAAAAAGAAAGTCTTTGTGATACCCAACTGCCCCATGATGGTTGAAAAATAAGTACGGAATATGCTGTCAAGATTGAAAGATGAATAAATTGAAGAAGAAAATTCGAAGATCGAATCAAACTGGAATCTTTTAATCTTTAATTCTTTAACCAGATCTTTTAACTGCTTTTCTTCCATTTGGTCATTTCCAGATAGTTCTTATCCTTAACCGTAGTATATTTGACAGAATCCATTATCCTTCTAATAAGTGCAACACCCAATCCACCTTTTTTCTTCGCCTTGATCATCTTTTCAAGATCCACCATGGATCCGTCAAGCTTCGGGGGAATTCCCGAAAATTCAATTTTTATCTTTATCCCTTCATTACTACTGAAAAAATCAAGTTTTATATCTGCTGAGGAAGAATTTTTATAAGAATGTTTTATGACATTGGTTATAGCTTCATCAACTGCAAGTGCTATTTTCCTTGATTCCGAGGCTGAGAAAAAATTTCTTACAGCTATGTGATTGGTAAGTTCTACAAGCATTTTAAGTAGTTCCGTTCTGGCCGGAATTGAAACTGACAGTTCTGGGATTTTAGGAAACATTATCGAATTGTTCTATTGCCTTTTTTTCACTCTCAACAAATTTGTAAATTTCTGTAAACCCGACAAGATCAAATATTTCATAGACCCTGTCTATCACATTAGATAGCTTAATATCTCCGCCCTTTTCTCTGATCTCATCAAGATATCCCATTATTATTCCCATACCTGCTGAACTGATATAATTCAGATCGGTACAATTTATTACAACTTTCACAATGCTCTCATCAAGCATTTTCATTATCTCATTCTCAAACTTCTCAACACTATGCGCATCAAGATGCCCTTCAGGATACAGAATACCAACATCACCGATTATTTTTGACTTGATAAGGAAATTCCTCATAATTTTCTCCAAATTCAGTATCCGAATGCAATCAGGATCCTGCCATATATTCAATTTTAGTATAGAAAAAGCTAAAAATCAATTACAGCATTAAAAGAGAAATGAATATCCTGTATGAAAAAGGGATCATCAAAACTTATTCTATAATAACAAATGCAACAGCAAATTCTTTAGTGTGAGAGATTGACAGGCTAATTACTTTCATCCCTTTCTCAAGGAATATTTCAAGTGTTTTTCCAGTAATTTGTATTTCCGGTTTCCCCAGGTCATCATTGACGACATTTATTTCCGTCCACTTCATCCCGTCCCGCCAACCAGTCCCCAAAGCTTTAAAAAAAGCCTCTTTTGCAGCAAATCTGCCGGCAAAATGGATCTCTTTTTTTAATTTTGAATTACAATACTCTTTTTCATCCAAGGAAAATATTTTTTCCGTAAATTTTGAATCTTTCGTTATAGCTTTCTTTATCCTGTCAATAGCAATTATGTCTGCCCCAGTCCCTTTTATCATTATTTATCCCTATATTAATTTTACCACATCCCGAAAACAAAAAGTGCCTGTCCCCATTTAGTTGATCATGTCTCAGAAACTTGTATGACTTTAACGTCACTGAAATAACATCCCTGTCACAATTATAGTACAAAACTCTGATTTTAAATGGGAAACAATATTGCTACTCATTTCAGGTAAAAAAGAATTGCAC
>CAYNUG010000002.1:0-71742 GCA_964400545.1 uncultured Clostridia bacterium
TAGAGTCGGGAGAGTTGGGATAGAGATTTGCAAATTCCTGGTATTCCGAGGCTGCTATCAGAAGCGATGAAGAGTCTTTTTGTTTGAAGTATGAATCTGCGATACCGATCTTTGCTTTTCTTGCATATATGCTGTCCGGATATACCTGCAGAATTTCTTTATATAACAATCTTGATCTTTCCGAATCCCTCTTTTCCAGTTTTTGTGCCCTTTCGTAAATAGCTTTATCAGATCCTAATCCTGACGAGTCGATCATTATATCTTTTTTAGGTTTGCATCCTGTGATTGCTATCAAAGTGAATAACAAACTAATTACTGCCAGTTTTTTCATATTTTTCTCCTTCCATTGTTTCTTCAATTTTTGAAATGTCTTCTATTATATTGTCAGAATTGTATAGAGAGGTTCCGATCACAAAAAGGTCCGCCCCCTTGCTTCTGAGTATTCCTGTATTGGATATATTTATTCCCCCGTCAACCTGGATAAGACAATCCGGGTTCAGAGAATTTATCTGTCCTTTCAGGTCCGAGATCCTGTCGAGTGTTCCGGGAATGAATTTCTGACCGCCATAACCAGGAAAAACACTCATCATCAATATATAATCTACTTTGGATATGTAGGGGACCAGGGTTTTCACATCTGTGTCCGGGTTTATTGCAAGTCCTGCTTTTCTTCCCGCATCTTTGATCATCGAGATATTTTTTTCTGTCCCTTTGCCAATCTCAATGTGAAAAGATATCCAGTCCGATCCGGCCTTTATAAAATAAGGAATGATCTTTTGAGGATTGGAAACCATAAGATGCGAGTCAATGTTAAATCCATATCTTTCTTTTACTGGTTTGATAATTGACGGGCCGAATGAAAGATTGTCCACAAAGTGACCATCCATGATATCCAGGTGGATAAAATCTATGCCGCCTTTTTTGAAGATGGCCAGCTTTTCATTCAGATCATAGAAATTTGTTGATAAAATTGAAGGAAAGATAGGATTCATTCGCTCACCTGAATACTGATCCGGTTCTTTGAGCTGATTTTGAAACCTTTAGCCGGATTCTGCCAGATAATTATTCCGGATCTTAATCCCGGGTAAGAGACTCTGGATATCTTTTCGATCTTCAATCCTATTATTTCAAAATAAGTAAGTATTTTTTCTGCATTTCTTCCTATTATATCAGGCATTATGTACTCGTTATTTCTTTTCCCTTTACTCACAAGAATATCGATATCCGAGTTTATCGGAACCTGCGAACCGGCTTTCAGGGATTGAGAAATTATAAAATCCTGAGGAACCTTGTTGGAATAAATATATGAAACATGCCTTTTCAATAATTCACTTTCTTTGATCAGTTTCTTACTTTCCTCCCTTGTGTATCCCGCAAGATCAGGAACGATAACTTCCACAAGTTCAGATGTGATGAATATCTTCAGATTTGATTTTTGTTTAATAAATACACCGGGCTCAGGTATTTGTTCAATGACCGTAAGGGGTTTATAATTCTTGCTGTAATTTCCGGTTATCTCTTTTAAAAAAAATCCTTCTTTATGAGCTATCCTTGATGCATCTTTAATAGTCTTCCCTATCAGGTCGGGTGCTTTGATCTCATCTCCCTTAATAAGCAGGCTCATTGTTAGAAATATCGAGATCACCAGAATAAAAGAGTATACTCCGCCTATTAAAAGCACTTTTGATACAAGAAGTAATCGTCTCTTCATTGAACTTGAATTTATCACAGAATCTCTGATATTTCAACTTCTACCCGGGATTCCAAACCCCCTATAATATAATAAAGACGCGGTTTTCTCCGGACAGGATGCAGACTATTTCTGTTTTTCTTTCAGTTTGTTCTCGAGAATTGCATATCGATGGGCAAGATCTTTCAAATTTTCTTTTGTCTGAGTGATCTCTTCCTCCAGTTTAAATACGGAATATATAATGAAAAGAGAAGCAAGAAGAAAAAGGAGTGACGGAGGATGATTGATCCCGAGAATTGCAGAGAGTTTGTCTATTGCTTTGGGAAATATTGAAAGAAAAAACATCGCAATTCCACCTATAATCCAGAAGATGCTTCTGCTTTCGGAGAATTTATTTTTTTTAACTTTAATAAAGATCAGTAATATCGCAGCTATACCGAAAAACGCAAAAAAAATTCTATACATCTGAACCTCCCTGTTCTCCCGAGCTGTTGAACTTAAAAGACAGAATTATGATAAGGATACTGTAAAATATTTTTATCATATATTTTACGGGAGCAACTATTCCTGTGTGCATGCTTTCTCCATATTCTCTCTTTCTCATTTCAACAGGGATCTCTTCGATCCTAAAACCCTGAAGAAGCATTTTTATAATAAGATTTGCATCCGGGAACTGAGGGTAGTTGAACATTCTGCTGTATTCAGCAAATACCCTTCTGCTGAGTATCTGGAATCCGGATGTTGGATCGGTTATTTTCCTTTTGCATGATAAACGGATCAGGGAAGAGAAGATCCTCGATCCGATCTTTCGGAATAGAGGATGTGGATAATTGCTATTAATCTTGAACCTTGATCCAATAACAATGTCAGCGTTATTGTTTTTAATATGTCCGTAAAGTTTCTGTATCTCTTTTGCCATATGCTGACCGTCACCGTCAAATTGGACAACATAATCATAATCTTTTCCGGCTGCATATTTGAAGCCCGCCTGAACTGCACCTGCATAACCCATATTGAATGGCAGATCAAGATGCTTCACATTTAATTCCTCAAGTTTTTCAGCTGTCCTGTCACTGGATTTATCATTTACGGCAATAAGGTCTGCTGAATTAAAATTTTTATGAATGTCAGCTATCACACCGGAGATATTCTTCTCCTCGTTGTACACCGGAATAACTATTAAGATTCTGTCCATTGATTTCCTGTTTTCAAATATAAGAGTTTATATCATCTAAATTTCGGAGTGTCAATTTTAGATGGAGATTGATATTAAGTTCAGAGCCTGATCTTTTCTATCAGATCAATAAAGTTCTGTTCTGTATATCCAAGAGATTCCAGATGGGAGGGGATGGATATTTTGCTGTTCCATTTAAGACCTTTCAAATTTCCTGTATCGATATCAATTCCCGGGATTTTCATTATTTCGATCAATTTTACGATTGGATAAACAAGGTAATAGGGGACAGGAATAAAAAGGGTCCCTCTCTTCATTTTCTTTTTCAATAATATAAGGATCTCCCTGAGAGGAGTTCCATTTTTATACTGCAGATTTAATAATTTTCCTTGATGCCTGATAGTATCGCCATGAAGAATTTTGTAAACAAGATCATAGATCGTTTCCGGATCTGTAGGGAATACCAGGAATTTTCCGTTGCTGATAAGTGGAATCACAGGAGATGTTTGTATCGATTTGACCAGCCTCCCGAACATTCCTCCGTTTGCAATGACCAGCCCAAGCCTGAAAACAAAATAATTTTTCTTTAAGAACCATGTCTCGAGATCTTTCTTACTTTTTCCGTAAGGAGAGAGAAATTCCGATTGTGAAGATATTGAGCTTAAGAATATATGATTTTTTATCCCCGCTTTTTCAGCATCCCCGGCCCACTGGATCGTCCCTTTTGTGTTAAGTTCGTTGGATTTGTCATCTTTATCGAATGCACAATGGACGATCAGATCGAATTTTTTATCCGGTATGGAGAGAGTTTCTCCGAATCGTTTTATGATAACATGATCAAAATTATCTATTTTAGCCATCTCCGGTGAAACACCGGTGATCTCAATATCCTGATCCTTTTTTTTCAAATATGCGACTATACCATTGCTGATCAGTCCGTTTGCACCTGTTATTAATATTCTTTTTTTCATTTTATTTTTTTCTTGAAATATTGTCGGCGATCCTCATTGCGTTAGACATTATTGTAAATGAGAGGTTTTTAGATGATATATTGGAGAATGGAGCACCGTCTGCAATGTATACTCCAGGTTCTTTGTGAAGTTCTCCGTTAATTGAGGATTCATATTCGGAGGTCGTAATGGTTTTCATCGGGATCGTTCCCGCATAATGGATGGCATATCCGGGTTTCGATTGTTGTATCAGCAGTGAGTGGGTCCATGCCCCCATCCGGTAAAGTGCCCTGACGATCTTTTTTACAGGTTCTCTCTCAGTTACATAATCTTTTTGCTCGATCTCGAGTTTATTATTATCCGTAAGACGGATTGAGCCGGCCTCATCTTGAGAGGATGGATAATAGAGAAACATAGCAAGAAGAGAAGGAGAGATCATCTTGATCATTTTTAAATTGAGTCTGGAGCATACCGGGAATCTTTCAAAAAACACTGATCTTGGTGGTGAGGTCAGTTCAATTATACTTCCCTGAAGAGTTTTATTCATACCGGAAGGTTTGTATAACAAATTAAGATTTGTCATTCCGAAAGCTGATTGGTCCAGAGGTGCTCCGAAAAATGAAGGCAAGATCAGCGGGATCTGAAGCAAAGGGTTATCCAGAATGCTAAGTTTGCTTTTTGTATCTTTTTTTGATCTCAGAACTATTTTTGTGGTGTTGAGTGTCCCGGCAGCAATAACCAGCGTATCAACATTCTTCCTGAAAGGAGAACCGTTCAGAACATTTTTCCCCTCAATTATTATTTCTCCATTTTTTCTACTCCAGGAATCAATATAAATTCCGGGTAAATATTCAACCTTGTTCTCTTTGATAAGTCTGTCAAGTGAATAAGCCGGATTGTATATCCAGGGTATATCGTTTAACCATGTTTCAAAATTAGAGTAATCACATTTTTTCCGCCCATTGTGATCACGGGTCAGAACTCCGAGGCGTGGATAACCAACGAACACTCCTTTTCTATTGAGTTTTTTTCTTTTTTTCTGATAATTCGCATAAAGATGTTCTGCTTTTTTAGATAAATGGAATGGCGGGAGAAGAGTTCTGTCATTACCGAAAAATTGAGAGAGGTCATCGTTCTTACCAGAAATCCCGATCTCTTCAGAAAGATGATCATAATATGGTTCAAGTAATCGTGATCTTAACGGAAGAGTCCCGAGATCTTCATCATTATATCTGTAAAGGCCTGCACCCCATGCTGCAGCGAGGCCTCCTGAAGCAAAACTTTGAACAGCACTGAAATTGGGAGATCGGATAGGAGAAAGTTTTTCTGCCCCGGAAATAATATAACTGTTCATCGGTGTGGTTAATTTGGGTGGCAAACTTGTTCCGTTCATAACATTTGACAACCCATCAAGTTCACTTCCTATCATCAGATCGTAAATGTCATTTTCTTTTCTATGATCATACTGGTTTCCAACTGCATGATGCTTATTCTCCGGTCTCATTCCGACATCTATTATCGTGGGCACTATCCCGTTTTTAACAAACCCGAGAGCTGCTGAGACCCCCGAAGCACCCCCTCCGATTATGACTATCCTTTTTTTCATTTTATTTTGATCTTTAGGGATAAAAATCCCTTAATAAATTTATAAACCGAATTAAATGGAATTATTAACAACAATAATAAGGTTCTGCAAAGTCTCCGTTTCTCATTTATGAAAACATCAAAGTTCTCCGGCATACATTCACCCAGATAGGTCATGACCTGAAATTTTTTTATCAGTAATTGATTGGTTCCCATTATCCTCGATGCATATTCTGCCGCAGCGAGATCAGATATTCTGTCAATTATCATTCTGTAATTTATAAGGTCGCTTTCTAAGAATGTCGATTCCAATTTTGCTGATGCGTTCTCAAACCTCTGCAGAACTATGTCAGGGATATCCTTCCTGAATATTGATCGGTATATATTTATAGCTTCCCCGTTTTTCATTTTTATCATTATATAATATTTTCCGTGTGTTTGAAATTCCGGAAGCAGGTTCAGCTCAGATCAATAAGAAAATTTTTTTATATACCATCTGACCGTGGATTCAAGTCCACTATTGAAACTCACTGATGGCTCCCATCCGAGCTCTTTTTTTATTTTTTCGCAATTAATTGCATATCTCTTGTCGTGTCCCGGCCTGTCTGTAACAAATTTTATCAGTTCGGAATAGCTTTTTTTGCAGAAGGATCCCGGATTTTTACTGACCGGATATACTCTGTCCATAATGTCACATATTCCCCTGACAACTTCAATATTCTTCATTTCGGAGTTCCCTCCAATGTTGTAGGTCTCCCCTGATCTCCCGTTAGATAAGATTTTCCAGATGGCAGAGCAATGATCTTTCACATAAAGCCAGTCCCTAATATTTGCTCCATCACCATAAACGGGGAGTGCTTCTCCTTCTATAGCCTGATGAATTATCAGCGGGATCAATTTCTCAGGATATTGATACGGGCCGTAATTATTGGAGCAATTGGAGAGCGTGACAGGGAGTTTGTATGTGTTTGCGTATGCTCGAACAAGATGATCGGAAGATGCTTTTGATGCTGAATAAGGGCTCTTCGGATCGTAAGGGGTTGTTTCAAGAAAGTATCCTTCTGTCCCCAGACTGCCGTAAACCTCGTCTGTGGAAATGTGATGAAACAGATTTTTTTTGCCAGGTGTCCAAAATTCTCTTGCGGCTTCAAGAAGCACAAAAGTCCCTACAATGTTTGTACGGATAAAATCTTCAGGTCCTGCGATAGATCTGTCAACATGAGATTCAGCTGCGAAATGAACAACAGTGTCTATTTTGAATTTTTTAAAGATCTTATTTATATCTTCCCGGATACATATATCCGTTTTGCTGAAAAAATATCTCTCTCCTCCATATTTTTTTTCTATATCATTCAGATTGCTTTTATCTCCTGCATATGTGAGTTTGTCCGCATTTACAATTTTTCCCCGGAATCCCGTTTCTTCAAACATATAGCGGATGAAATTGCTTCCTATGAACCCGGCCCCACCTGTAACGAGAATATTGTTTAAGGCTCTTTTTTCAGTGGGCATTTATTCCTCTTCAAGAATACTTATAAGATATTTCCCGTAATCACTGGGTGACAATCTGTCTGCCAGATATTTGAGTTCAGGTCTGCTTATATAGTTTCTTCTGAATGCAATTTCTTCAGGGCAGGATATTTTCAATCCCTGTCTGTCTTCTATTGTCTTAACGAACATTGATGCATCGAGAAGGGAGCTGTTCGTTCCAGTATCAAGCCAGGCAAATCCCCGCCCCATCAGTTCCACTTTCATTTCGCCCCTCTTCAGGTATTCGTTGTTGATATCTGTTATCTCGATCTCACCCCTTGCTGACGGTTTTATTGTGTGAGCCAGTTCAACCACGCTGTTATCATAAAAATACAATCCAACTACTGCATAGTTTGATTTGGGCTCAGATGGTTTTTCCTCGATCGAAATAACTTTTTTATTCTTATCGAATTCTACTACACCGTATCTTTCAGGGTTTTTCACATAATAACCGAAAACAATAGCACCTTTCTCTATTCTTCTGCTCTTCTCCAGCATTGAGATCAGATCATGGCCGTAAAAAATATTATCTCCCAGAATAAGGCATACACTGTCTGAGCCAATGAAATCTTTTCCTACTATGAATGCATCTGCTATTCCACGGGGCTCTGCCTGCTCTTTGTATTCTATTCTCAACCCCAGTTGTTTCCCGTTTCCCAACAATTTTTTAAACCTCGGGAGTTCTTCAGGTGTCGAAATTATCAGTATTTCTCTGATTCCTGCAAGCATAAGTGTGGAAAGGGGATAATAGACCATCGGTTTGTCGTAGACCGGTAAAAGTTGTTTTGATACAGGCAATGTCATTGGGTATAGCCTTGTCCCGTGTCCGCCTGCAAGAATTATACCTTTCAAATATCGCCTCCGTTAATATTCAGATTATCTCAATTAACCGGAAGATAATCAATAGATGCGAATTGCTTTTCATTGCTCATCGTACATATCTTTCATCATTTGAATTTTTTCAATAATGATGTTTCTTAATTCTGGTGGTTCGATCACTTTTACTCCGGGACCGAGCGCCAGGATATCTTTGGTTATCTCTCTATAATCGGATACCCGGAATGTAATGGTAATGTGACTATCATCCGATCCTTCAACTATTTGGTCGTCCGACCATACTTGTTCCATTGCGATCTTTGCTGCATCATCCGAAAATCTGAGGACAATCACTTTCTTTTCGCCCTCCAGAAAAATACCGTAATTTTCATAAACTTTTTTCCTCAGATCCTTTTTTCTCAATTTGCCCGGTATCGGCATCTTGGTAATCTCCGATTCGGTGATCCTTGACAGGACAAAATCTCTTACTTCCTTTTTCTCATCACAAAAGGCAAACATGTGCCAGTTCCCCATATACAGAAGGAGGTGCATCGGATTTACGATCCTTTCTCCCGGATCTTCTTTGTACGGAGATTTGTAAGTTATTTTAAGTTTCATGCCGGAGTTCAATGATCTGATTACCGATTCGAAAATAGCAGGAGTGACTTTGTAATATCGGATGTTCTTTATTGAAATCTTTTTTTCAAGAGCAGAAATATCAATTCCTGTCTCTCTTAAAAATTTTTTTATAAATAGATCGAATCTTTTTTTCCTCTTTTTATGAGGAATTGTTGAGGCAAGCCGTTTTGCAATTATCAGAGTAATGATCTCCTCTTCGGATGCCCAGATTCCGGGGAGTTCGAACTTATCATCAGAATAAAAGTATCCGGTTTCGTTATTGGAGTATTCAATAGGAGCATCGAAAAACAGCCTCATGAACTCGATCTCTCTTGATGCCTGCCGCTGTGATATCTCGAATTTTTCAGACAGATCGGATAATTTCGGATATTTCCCTGCCTTCAGTCTGGAATGAAACCACAGATAACGTTCGTAAGCCAGTTTCCCTGCCATACAGAATTTATAACAGAAAAAGCAAAAAATTTCACGGCCTACTGTTTGAACTCTGATTCGCTTGACTTTCTTGATGGGTTTTTTGTAGGGGCAGGCCTTGCGTCTGCCCAACTCACCGATATTTCAAGAGATGGGCGAATCGCCATTCGCCCCTACAATTCCATTTTCTGTTTGTTTATAATCTATATATTTCTCAGCATAAGGGTAGACGCGAGGCCTACCCCTACGTTAAATGATGGTTCTGACAAAAGGCTGGATATCTCCTGTGAAATTCCAGGAAGATAAATTGATTTAGAATTTAGAATTAAAAGTCATGGAAATTATAGTTTAAATAAATATTTGAATTGACGTGTCCGTATTAAAATATAGATCAAATGAAATTGTATAAAAAGTATTTCTTGGTTAGCATAATTATTAGCGATATCTTTTTTACTCAAATGGAGAAAAAATGAAAAAGTATATATTGCTTTTCTTTCTTATAATGACATTTTTAATAATTACCGGATGTTCGGGGATTAATCAGAATAAGATTAGAACTGACAAGGAGATCATTGAAGAGGCACGTTTTCTGGAGATGGTTAAAAAAGGAAATAAAGAGTTTGAGAAAATGCACTGGGTGGGATGGACGAATGCGATCAGGATCTACAAGTCAGCTTTAAAGTTAATGGATTCCTTCGAAATTAGAAAGAAACTCTTTTTCTCTCTGCTGCTTCGTGCCGGGAGATCAAGTTTTCTTGCCCTTTCGGGGGTTGAGGACATAAAAGCTGCTGAGAGTTTATTGCCGGAATTAGTAAAGAAAGAAAAGAATCTGCAACTGTATTATCAATTCGTAAAAGGAACAATATGTTCTACCAAATCTTTTTCTCTCAAAAGAAGAGATTTGATTACTCTAAAACCTGACCTCAAAAAAGATTATGAGTATTTTTTATATATAACATTTCTCGGTAGATATTGTGACCTTAAGGAATACAGGGAAAATAGCGACAATATGATTAAAATTTTTCCCGAGTCCAATTTTAAATATTTTCTTCGTGATATTTTTATTGAAATAGATGTGGGTTTAAGAAAATATCCTGATTTTATTGAATTATTGTTGAGAAAGGGTGAGAGGTTTTTTAATACGGGAAAATTGAGAAAAGCCGAGGAATATTATTTGAAAGTTCTTGGATTCAATAAAAATGTTCCGTATGCTTTAACAGGATTGGGAGGGGTATATCTTAGTTACGAGCTGTATTCAAAAGCTCTTGATTTCTATAATAGATCGGGAAAGAAAATTTCGCATTACTATAAAAATCTGTTCGGTAAAGCGGTCTGTTTATCTCAAATGGGAGAATATTTACGTTCGATTGAGGCTCTTGACATTATGCTGGAAAACAAACTCCCGTATCTTGGGGAGGCATATTATTACAGGGCATTTAATAATTTCTTATTGAAGGAATATGCAAAGGTAGAGCCTGATCTGAAAGCTTCCGAAGAATATATCGGGGATTCATTGGAATTAAACACTTTGTTCGGGATGTTTTATTATCAAACCGGAAGAGAAAAAGAATCGGTTAAATACTTCAAAAAAGCCATTCAAATTAATCCGGAATATCCGCGTCCTTATTATTATCTCGGATTTTTAGACGCAAACAAGAATAATATCAATGGATCAATTATGCACTTCTCCCTCGCAGGGAAATTTTATCTGAAAATGATAAAAGGCAAAATCAAAAATATTAAGAATTTGAAGGATAGAGATTTGTCATCCGTTAGAAAAAAAGAAATTCGGGAAAAGAGGATTAAAAGGGTCAAGCAGAAGATCAAAGAAATAATCCGAAAATTAAACAAGGTAATATTGATGTTTAAAAAACTTCACCGAGAGAAGATCGAATTTTTATTTCATGTGATTGAGGAATTAAAAGTGTTAATGAAACCTGATTTTCTTGATGGCCATGATGTTATAGATATATTACGGAGATGAGCTCTGTGAACAATCATGGTAATCCTTTAATCGTGTAAATCATGGTTTAGACAATTAAATGAACCATTTTTGAAAAAAGTTGTGACAATTTAGGGACAATATTCAAGGTACAGGACTAGAATCCATGGAAATTTACTTGCTAATAGTTATATGTTTAACAAAAGTGTGAACAACTCATTTGAGAGATGGGAGCGAGCATGAAATATTTGTCAATTTTTTTATATATTTTGTTATTTGTTGTTTTAAGCGGAGAGGTTGATTATGAAAAAAAAAGTGAGGATCAATTAAACAAATACCTCGCTGGATCTGCTGAATACTGCAAAAAGCTTAAGGGTGAAGCCTTTCATTTTTATTGCAAGGAAAAAATCTTGTTCGAAAGGGATGAGTTTGTTCTTGGATCAACTCGCAGGGGTAATCTTAAAAGGAGAAGATCAAGTACAAAATCATATTTTGACTATCAACTAATTCAGGAGGGCGGAAAGCTTAAAGAGAGGCGAAGGCGGATCTCAGATAAAGTAGCTGATGTAGAGATGGATCCATCTGAACTATTGCTGTCATTTTTAAGTGAAAAAGCAGTTTTCGGACCAAATTCTATTCTTGATCAGGCAAGGCAGAGTAATTTTAATTATAAAATATTTAAGAATAAAAAGACAAAAGAAAATGATATCGTTATTATTAAAGCGATTCCAAAAATACCGGGGAGAACATTTTTTTTAGCAGCAGAGGTTTATATTGATAAGAAAAATTTCTCAGTAAGAAAGATCGTTGCTACTCCTGTATTCATCAAAGGATATGAGAATATGAAAAGGACTGCATCATATTTTAAGACCAGACTATTTCTTGATTGTGAGATCCTATTTGATCAGTCATACAAAGGTTTATTCTTCCCGACACTCATTACAATTACCGAGAAATATAAAGGAGGTCCTGTTGTAAATCGTAATACAAGATCTAAGGAGTGGGTAAAGAGTAAAACCACATTTAAGTACTATGAATACAGATTCTTCGATGTGGATACTGAAGTTAAAGTTCAGGACTAAAAAGGAGTTGGGATGAAGAATTTAACAGTTATTTTACTACTTGTTTTTTGTTTGTTTTCTATTGGATTGTTTGCTCAGGAGAAGGAGATCCGGGAGGATATGGTTGTTATCAATGTTGAGGTTCCTGTTCGGGTAATGCATAAGGGGAAGCCTGTTGATAATTTGAAAAAATCAGATTTCAGATTATTTGAGAACGGGAAAGAAATTGATATAAACGGATTCAATATTGTCAGGAAAAAAATATCAAGCCAGAGTATTGAACTTGATTCAGAGAGAAAACAATTCTATGAGCCGAGGTTATTTGTATTGGCATTCAGTGTCACAAATTTCAATAAATTCTATGAAAAAGGGGTCAGGTACTTTTTTAATACAGTATTGAGAAAAGAAGATAAATTGTTGATTTTTGTGAATAATGCGACCTTAACTTATAACAATTTGAATTCTAAACAGAAGATCCTTGAGGAAATAATTCTTAGATTGAATAAAGAAGGCAAAGAAGCAAGAAAAAATCTAAGACTTGTGATGATGAGAACGGACAGTGGAGTGAGAAATTTAGTTGCAAAATTGAAATCACCACCAAACAGAGGAGCAAAATCTGTATTGCAAAGCGAAGTGTTATCATTTTTCATGCAATATCACTCTGCCTGGAAGATGTATAAACAGAGTTATCTGACACTGGATATTTATACACTTTATAATTTTGCGGCATTTTTAAAAAGGATAACTCTGGAAAAATGGGTGATAAGCTTTTATCAATATGAAAGGTTTTCCGTGATAAATTTCAATTCTTCCGGAGGTCAATTAATTAGAAAATATATGGGGCCGGAAAGTGGAAGAATTGCCGGTGCCGTTTCCCGGGAATTCACAGCCGGAAGGACTTTCCCGTATGAAGAGGTCAGCAAAATGTATTATAACCTTGGTGCGACATTTAATCTTGTTGTGATACCGACCAGAATTGAGACAGATTCTGAAGCAACAAAAACTGCTAACCTTTCAACGGCAGCAGAGATCACATTGAGAGAGATTGCCAAAAGGACAGGCGGATCTGTTTCATTCTCTACAGATCTCACAAAATCACTCGAAAAAATTATTGAGAAGGAAGATATCAGCTATATTCTTACTTATGCACCGGAGGATAGTTCGAGAAGAGGGAGACTGAAGATCAAGCTCAAAGGTATGAGTTACAAACTTCTATATGATAATAATCAGAGAGCAGGTTTTATTAAAAGGAAAATGAAAAAATATACTGCTAAAGAGAAGATGGTGAAAGTTGAGAATCTTCAATTCCTGGATAAAAAACTCTTTTTTAGGATGATTAATTTCAAACAGAAAAAATACAAGAAGATAAAAGCAGGAAAGATCCAGGTCAATGTAATAATAAAAAATGATTTTGGTAAGATCCTGTTTGATGAAAATAAAATATTAAATCCTGAAAAAAAATCGACTGAAATGTCGATAGGTTTCAACTGGCTGAAGTCCGGCAAGTATGATCTGATAATTGATGTCAGAGATATGCTGACCAACCACAAAGCATTCGAATATTTGAAGATCGAGGTTAAGTGATCTCAGGTATATTATCTGAACCCTGATTCGCCTGATGGGCATGATGCCTATAGATTTATCCCGAAAATGAGTACTTTGAGTAATCATAGAAATCTTTTAATCAAGTAAATCATGGTTCGGACAAAAATTACTGTGAAGATTATTTAAGATTCTTCGGATAATTATTTTTAAGCTTCCAGAAATTAATTTCTTACAAAATAATTTGATTATGTCACAATTATCAATTGCAAACGTCATAGGGTATTGATATTAGAAAAGCTATGAGAAATGAATATACGATGGATAATAAAAATATGATAGATCAATTGTTCACCCGGTATAACAAAAAAATATTCAACTTTGTTTTTCGCCTGACCGGAGATAGTGATCAGTCAAAAGATATAGTTCAGGAAACATTTATCAGAGTTTACAAAATACTAATGTCAGGATCGATTATCCAGAACCAGAAGGCAATAATCTTTAAGATCGCTTATAACCTTTTCATTGATAAATTCAGAAAGAACAAAAACACTATTAATAATAATTCCCTTCTTGAGCAAAGACAACATGAAATATTGAACCCTGAAGAGAATTACTTAAATACTGAAAACAGAGAACTATTAACAAAAGGAATTAAAAGAATGAAGAGAAAAGAGCAGATATTGCTCGATTTGTATGCAGAGAATTTCTCATATAAAGAGATGGCAGAGATCATAGACATGAACCAGAACTCTGTCGGGAAGACATTGTCGAGAACCATCGATAAGCTTTTCAAAAATGTAAATATCGGAGAATAAAATGAAACATTTAAAAAGATTTAAAATACAGCTGTTTATAGATAATGAGTTGTCAAATGAAGAATGTAAAATAGCAGAAACTCATCTGGCAGAGTGCAAAGAGTGTAAATCAGTTGAAACTAATATTAGAAAAAAGATTTCTTTTCTGAAGAATGTAATAGCTGAATCAGGCGTAGAGAGAACCCCGGAAATGAAATTTGTTCCTGAGATTCCCAAAGAAATCTCTAGGAAAAAGAAATATATAAGATTACCTGTCCCGGTATTTGCAGCAATGATTGGAATAATTGTGTTTATGGGATTAATGCTGTTGTTTAATGGAAATCAGGCAAAAGGATCTATTCCTGAGATCGAAGGAAAATCTATTGTTAATTATGTAAGAGTTGAGTCGGAGAGTTCGAGAGAGATAAGTTCTATAAACTTGGATCTGTCTGAATATTCAGCAATAAAAAAGCCCAAAATCAGGGTGATAAAGAGAGGAAAAACAAAAAATGAAAAAATTTAAAATTTTATTTCTATTAATGTCAGTTATTTTTTTTCCTGGTAAAGGTTTTCCGGCAGGATCAGAAATGGTTAAAAACAATGATACCGGGGATACCGAAAAGGTCACTTTTTCCCAGCAGGAAGAATTCATATCTGTAACTGACAAGAATCCGGATTATAAGTCGAAAACTTTTATCAAACTGTCAATTAAGATAATTGAGATTAAATCATCAAAATCGATCCTTAAATCTGAATTAGCAATAAAAGTGATTGATGGTGAAGAAGGTAGTGTAAGGATAGGTTCTGGTCCTCCTGTGAAGAAACCTATAAATTATAAATCAAAAATAAAACGTGAAATGATGGTTATAAATATCTCTCCCAAGATAATTAAGGATAAAGGCATTCGACTGAGTATTAAAACCTCATATTTTGTAACTGATGATGCTTATGCTAAGTTCAATAATCGAAAGGACCAATCTCAGAGTGCAAATTCATCGAGTGATGTATTAACGGCGAATTTAGAAGAGGTAATGATTGATTTGCTTGAAAACAAGAAAAAAAAATCAAAAATAGTAATGAAGGTGACACCTTTCATTGAAACAATCTCAGGTGCTAAAGTTTATCCAGGGATAGTTAAATTCAAACTGATGACACCTATTCTTATAATGAATGATGAATTAATATACAAAAATACGAGTTCCCCGGATTTTATGTCCGGAGTATCATCAGATAAGACAATTAAATCGAGTTGTTTTATTGAATGCATAGTTAGAAAAAAGAATACAGGTTCTTTTCTTCTATCGGTTAAACCGTTCAAGGGATTAAAAAAAGTCGGAGTTGTAAACAATAAGATCATGAAATTCAGGTTTGAGAAAGACAAATTTGAATTAATATCACTCGAACAAATTCTTCCGCTTGAAGGGAAGTGGATTATTTATGGGATGCATATTCCTGTAAAAAAGTTTGGTGGAGATCCTCTTGACAGAAATCCTTTCATTAAGGGTAAGGGTGGAGTTTATGTGTTATGTGTGGGTGATGTGGAAGAATATCTAAAAGATCTTTTGTGATTTTGAGGGACATTATCTGAGCCCTGATTCGCCTGATTAATCTGATGGCATGTTGGTGTAGTTCTATCCCGGAGATATTTTTTTGTAGGGGCAAATGGCAATTTGTCCGGATTTGGACAAGATAAATCGGTGAATTGCCATTCACTCCTTGTATATTAGATTATTAAATTAGTTTTATTGATTTAATTGCTTAAGGCAATAAATATGTTGTGCTTTGGTATCGTTTTATAGTTAGTTTGAAAATTAACTTTGAATTTTATATGATCTTGCTAAGGTTTTTTAAGAGATGGAGGGATTATGAAAAAAGGTATTGTGCTATTGCTAATTGTTTTTTCCATGTCACTGTTCAGTGATGAATTTACAAGATATGATATTCAGAATTCTTATTCCAAACTCTTTTCGATTGAGGCGATGGAATATAAGGGGAAAAAGTATATCAGTGTTCGGGTAAGTAAAAATGAGGATGCGGTTTTTTCAGAATTAACCGAGTCCTATTATTTTTTCCTTACATATCTGATAACTAACGGGAGTAAATATGATTTCGAAGAAATAAAAAAAGAGACTGATAAGAATAAGATGAATGAACTTTTCGTAAATCAGCTGAAAAAAAATGATAGGTTCAACAACCTGGTGGTTCCTGTAATTTCCCGTTATCTGATCTCAAAAGGGCATTTGGTGCCATTCTTTAAGCCTGAAGAGGATAAACCGGTCACAATAACTGAGATACAAAGAACAGCTGTCAGGTTCTTTTATCCCCATTTAGGCAGGAATGGGAAAATGCAATTTTACATTTGTGCAGGGATAAACGGTTTTAAAGATTTTGGCGGAAAGAGAAATTTACTTGTCGAGGCATTTGCGTATGCGGCAATATTTAATGATCTAGGAACTGATTCGAAAGTTAACCTGTCAACAATATTTTCAAAACTCCTCGGGAAGATCATGAAGCTGGGAATGTCAAATGATAAAGATGTAAATGTCCATCGTATTCAGGGAGCCGCCTGGTTTGAGATGAGTAAAGACAAAAAACTGGAAAAGGTTTTGATCAATTCATTTAGAGTTCACAAGTCTCTATTGCCATTCAAACTGGAAATGTGAAAACACAATCAAAGAAGTGTTTTAAAATTTTGGAATAATTTTATTTAAAATTATATAATTCTTTTAATAGAGTTTTTCCGGGGGAAAAGGAATGAGAAAGTTTATATTGTTCATATTGCTGGGTTTGATTGTACTTAATATTCCTGCAAAGAAGCTGGCCGAGTTTGATGATATCTATAAGCCCTGGCAAATTGAAATCTCTGGTGATGATCTGTATGTGGTTGATGACTATTCTATCAAACTTTTTTCATTGAAAAATGCAAAGCTTATTGCCCAGTTTGGGAAAAAAGGGGAAGGGCCGGGGGAATTTAAAATGTCTCCTTCAATATCTGTTTTTCCTGATTATATCTTTGTCAGTGATTACGGTAAGATACTTTTTTTCAAGAGAGATGGCAAGTATATTAGGGAAAAGAAAATTCCTGCTGAAATTGATCTTACGAAGGTAGGGAAGAATTACCTTGCCAGAGAATATAGCTTTGATGCAAAAGAAAGAAAAAGCAAATTCGGAGTTAAAGTTGTAGATAGTGAATTAAAAAAAATTAAAGATATATATACATTTACGAGAAAGTTTCCTAGACGCAATATCAATAGCAAAAAAAAGAACATATTTGACCGTGAAATGTTTCAAAAGAGAAAGAGAATTACTACTGATGGTAATTTTATTTATCTATATGATACAAGCAAAGGGTTCCATATAGAAATTTTTGATCCTATGGGAGAAAAGATCAGAACTATTACAAAAAAAACAGAATTAGTAAAAATCAGTAATAAGTTTAAGAAAAAATATGCTGAAAATTTGGAGAAGAACAGAAAGAAAAATATAGGAGGAATATCATTCGGGTTTAATTATATTTTCCCAGAGTATTTCCCTCCAATAATTTATTTATCTGCGGATAACAAAAAGATTTATGTTACTACCTATGAAAATGATGCGGATAAAAGAACTCTTATTATTCTTGATCATAATGGTGTAATACAAAAAAAAATCTCGATATTAACTCAAAATATGTCAACTATACATAATGATAAACTTTATTATCTCATCGACAATGAAGATGAAGAGGTGTGGGAACTTCATGCTGAGGATCTATAATTTATAAATAGTCATAGTGGGATGTATTACTTCTGAACAGGGGGTTGGATGAAATTCTTTATAATTTTTAATTTATTATTTATTTCACTCTTTTCTGTTGTTCTTAACAGTAAAGTATTGTGGAAAAGTTCTATTGTTATAGGAATGCCCGTCAAAGTAGTAGTAAATAAGGAAGGGATTTTTATTGGGGACAGTAAGCAAATAAAAATATTTCATCTTGATCTTAATGGGAAAATGATCTCTGAGATCGGTAAGCCGGGTGAAGGCCCGAATGAATTTACAAGTCTGCAGGATTTTGCAATTCATAAAGAAAAAATATATGTAAAAAGTAACTCCCGAATAAAATGCTTGAATTTAAAAGGGGAATTCATAAATAAGTGGAACTTTACAATGAAATATACCGTGCACCACTTTTTTGTAAACGAATCTGGTTTTATCCTGGTGGGGAAAAAATTCGAGACAGACCCAAAAGCTTATTCAAAACCGGAAACATCTCCCTATAATTTTTTTCATAATATTTCATTTAGTGGAGAGCTGATAAAAAGTTTCGGACCATCTTTCCCTGAGCTGGAAAAACTGAACGTGTGGGATAATCTTCTAATCCTTGCAGGTATGACTCCTTCCGTTATTAATAATGAAATATTTTATGCTAATCATCTGAATTACCAGATCTGGAAAGCATCAATACGTAGTGGGGAGAGTGTTAAATTAATCGATGAAGATGTCTTATACTTTATTCCATTCTTATCCAAACTTAATCAGTTTTCCGGAAAAGGAGGAACAATAACCAGGGGAGATATCAGGGGAACATATATAAGGTTTTTCAAGGATGGGGAAAAATTAGTAGTGTATTTAAAGGGTGGCAGCTGGAGTAAAGGATACAAATCCACATACTTAAGAGTATACGCTCTTCAACCTCATGTTAGATTCATAAAGGAAACAAAGCTTGATAACAACCTGAATGTTTTTTCCTATTATAATGGTGTGTTTTATGGATTTGATGATGAAGGAGATTTTCTGGCAATGAAGATTGATTCGAACTGAGGGATAATCAGATATGGGAGAATTCGGAGTAGGAAATTTCAACATGGGATTTGATAGTTCCAAATGAATGTGAAGTTATTTTTCTTGAAATGTTAGTTCGATAGATATTTGTAATATCTTAAATATATAGGAGGTACAATTGAAAAAATTATTTATTCTATTGTCATTGCTATTCATCATGGTTTGTTTCAATAATTTGCTTCCCCGGGATAAAGATACTTTTAAAAGTAATTCCGGATCTTCCATTCTTAATAAAAATGAGAGAGTGTTGATGTTGAAAAAAGTCTTTTCTCTTGAGGGGAATTCAGATGAATATCAGTTTAAAGATCCTATCAGGTTTGATATCGGAGAGGATGGTTCAATCTTTATCATGGACCGGAACAGGGCTCTTTACAAATTTTCAGAAGAAGGAATATTTCAGAAGAATCTGCTAATAAAAGGAGAGGGTCCGGGGGAGTTGAAACGCCTGTTCAGGTTCTTTATAGATAATAACAGAGTCATTCTGTTTGATCACTTTCCAAACAAAATTGTTGAAAAAGATTTTAAGGGAAAGTTTATAAATAACTTCTCAATTCCAGAAAGAAAACTTAAGGTCGTAATTCTTCTGGGGATTGAAAGTGGATTGTTCTTTTTCTCTATAGCAGAAGATGGGAACATCCCGAAAAAACTTTCAAAAGAATATAGAGAATTTTCCAGAAAAATTTTTTTTCACACTTGGAAAAATGGAGAAAAAAATATAAAAAAGGGTGAGTCTTTCTACATAGATCATTCCAGGTGGAAAAGAAAACAAAAATATATTATCGGCGGCACATCACCGCTAAATGCATTTGAGATCAGCAATGTAAAAAATGGTTCTGCATATTTTATAAATAGCTTTGATTATAAGATTAAAAAACTTGATGTTCATGACCTGAAGATTAAAAATGAGTTTGGCAGGCCTTATGTTAGAGTCAAATATTTCCATCCTCCCGAATATCTTGAAGAGATGAGAAGGGAAAAGAAATCTGTCGAAGATCCGGAAAAAAAACATTTTCAGGCAGTTCAGAAATTGATCAATAGAGGAACTGAGGTGTGGGCGGTTACTTCAACGTTTAAAAAGGATAAAGGCATTTTAGTCGATGTGTTTTCTCCGGATGGAACGTATATGGATAAATTCTACTTACCCCTTCCTGAGATAACATCTTCTCACTTGCCTGAATTTAATATTGTAGATAATAAAATCGTCATTCTTGGAAAAGATGAAGATGAGAACCACATCATAAATATTTATGAAATAGTAGATTTGTAACTTTGCGAGGCTGGGATGAATCGGTGTGAGAACTTCATGTTGTTTATTTGTAGGGAGCGAGAGAGGATTGATTTTAATGAGTGGACAAATTAAAAAATGTCTGAACCCTGATTCCATTTGTTATCCTGATTTACATAGATGGAGATTAGTGTAGGGGCAAATGGCCATTTGCCCGGATTTGAACTGAAATATCAAAAGCGGTTACACTATGTCCCCTAGTTGAGTTTGATATTCCCCAAGTGTCATTGTAGAATTGTCTGATGGGTGAAATAAAGAGTATTTGTCTTTTCTGCGGGTCGAGCAAAGGAAATAACTCTGAATATCTTGATTCTGCATACGAAACAGGGAAATTATTGGCTGAAAAAGGTATTGGAATGGTCTATGGTGGCGGCAATGTCGGACTGATGGGAATGGCTGCGAAAGGGGCACTTGAGAACGGCGGGAAGGTGACAGGTGTTATCACTGAAAAACTTATGGATATGGAGGTCGGGCATACCGGACTTACAGAGATGAAAGTTACATCTTCGATGCATGAAAGAAAAGCGATGATGAATAAACTTTCTGATGGATTTTTGGTTCTTCCTGGCGGAATCGGCACAATAGAGGAAACATTCGAGATGTTCACATGGTATCAACTGGGAGATATTGAGAAACCGATAGGACTTCTTAATGTGAATGGTTATTATTCCGGGTTGATCGAATTCCTCAAGAATGTTGTTGCAAATGGGTTCCTGAGAGAAGAGCATCTTGAATACCTGATCGTAGAGAAGAAGCCGGTCGAGTTGATCAAAAGAATTACAAATTCAAATGTAAAGCATTTGGAAAAGTGGTTTGACAGAGATAAAAATATAATAAAATAGAAGTTATCTTTTTCGGTAAATATAATTACCCTGGGCCCGTGTGAGATCGAAATTGCCATCCTCAAAAACAACTTTACCTCCGGCTATAACTTTAGACGGGGCACCGGTAATTTTGAAGTCTTCATATACTGAGGAGTCACAATTTTGAAATTGTGTTTTTGCAGTGATCTTTGATCTTTTATCGGGATCCCAGATAACCAGATCTGCATCCGACCCTTTCAAGATCGCCCCTTTTTGAGGATAAAGCCCGAATATCTTGGCCGGCCTTGTCGAAACAAGATTAACGAATCGGTGAATACTTATTTTTCCCTCTGCCACCCCTTTCGAATATATCAGGCTCATTCTGTGATCGACCCCCCCTACACCCTTGGGTATGACAGAAAAATCATCCGGCCCGGAGTAATTATCCCCTTTTGAATTGAAAGGGCAATGGTCGGTACTTATGACCTCAAGTGTACCCTCATTTAAACCATCCCATAACCGGGAGATATCATGGATTTTTCTCAGAGGCGGGCTCATTAGATATTTTGCCCCTTTTTTCCCTTTTTCATAGACAGAGTCATCGAGGGTCAGATAATGCGGACAGGTTTCTGCAAAAACCGGGATCCCATTCTTTTTTGCTTTCAATACACTATCAATACCCTGCTCAGTAGTCATATGTACAATATACAGAGGGCACCTTGTGATTCCCGAAAATAAAATTGCCCGGTTAATTGCATCTATTTCCATTTCCGGTGGTCTGCTCTCCGGATAGTTCCGGATACCGATTTTTCCTGAAGAGACCATTTTTTCCTTGAGGAAACTTTCAATATCTCCATTCTCACAATGTATCATTGAAATTCCACCGGCTTTCTTTATTATCTCCATCGTTTTGAGTATCTCAGGGTCATTCATCCCTATCGAATTTTTATATGCCATATAAAGTTTGAATGAAGTGATCCCTTCATTTTTTACCATTTCAAATATTTCTTTCTCTGTTTCGGGCCCGATTGAAGTGACAGACATATGGAGCGAATAATCACATAATGAATTTTCAGCTTCTTTCTTCCTTTTCGAAAGGGCCGAATGGAGTGATTCCCCTTTTGCGGGTGTTACGAAATCTATTAAGGTTGTTGTCCCTCCGGAAAGGGCTGCAATTGAACCGGACTCAAAATCATCTGATGATCTCCCATTTTCTGTTGGGAGAGACATGTGAACATGCGGGTCAACACCTCCGGGAAGGATAATGTATCCCGATGCATCTATAATGCGGATGTTCTTTCCCTCCGGAATCAGCTCATTTCCTATGTCTTTGATCTTCCCACCGGAGATCAGTATATCGTTCTTGTATTGTCTGTTATGGGTGGTTATCAGTCCTTCCCTGACAAGAATATCTTCCATATTCGGTTTTCAGGACTTCAACAATCCTGTCCTCTCGTTAAATGCCCTGATCAGATCATCCCACTTCTCGGGCTGGCTGAACATTTTGTCCCAGATCTTCCGGTCATACCATAGTTGGTTCAGATCTTCAACTTTCTTCTGCTGCTGCTCCACCCATGTAAAATATTTAAGGTTATGGATAGCTTTTTTATCCTGATAAGTCAATTCTTTCAGATTGTCTGTCCCTGCTCCGAAGATCACCCGCTCAAGATCTTTATGAGCGTTAATCTCTGTATATTTCCCATTCGCTTCGTTCAATTCAGTTATTCTTGACTGATACAACTCGGCTGAGTCTGTTGCAACAGTGAGGATCACATCATCTGAAGTAAACTCATAATATTTAGCTGTTTTTATGGCAGTAATAAGATTTGATATTGATGAAATTCCTAAAAGGTCAAGCTGATTTATAATTTCAACCGGTACACCTTCATCAGCGAGGGCCTTCTTCCCGCTCTCTTCATTAAAAAGCCTGAGCATTTTCATACAATCCTCATCATCTATTGCAATAACCATATCTGTGTTTTTTGAATTATGGATCCAGGGAACATGTTTGTCCCCGATACCTTCTATCCTGTGTCCGCCGAATCCGTTCCTTAGAAGAGTAGGGCATTGGAGAGCTTCAGATGCTACAACTTTCATTAGTGGATATTTTTTTCTCAGATAATCTCCTGCAGCGATGGTCCCGGCAGATCCGGTAGCTGAAACATATGCTGCAAAATTCCCTTTTCCTTTCAGATCTTTAGTGAAAACTTCTTCCAGTGCATCCCCGGTCACAGTGTAATGCCACACGCTGTTGCCGAATTCATCAAACTGGTTGAAGATCATTACATCATTGCGCGTATCTCTCAACTCCCAGCATTTGTCATATATCTCTTTTACATTTGATTCACATCCGGGTGTAGCAATTACCTCCGATCCAATATCTTCAAGCCATTCAAATCTTTCTCGGCTCATCTCTTCGGGAAGAATTGAAATAGATTCACATCCCATCAGGTAAGAATCAAATGCACCGCCTCTGCAATAATTTCCTGTAGAAGGCCATACGGCTTTGTGAAATGTAGGGTCAAACTCACCGGTAATTATTTTCGGGGCGAGGCATCCGTAAGCCGCTCCGACCTTGTGCGCACCTGTAGGAAAGTATTTTCCCACAAGGAGAACAATCCTTGCATCTACTCCGGTTATCTCCTTTGGCAGTTCAATGTAATTTACTCCACCATACAAACCTCCGGTCTTTTTGGGTTCATTCTTCCATGTTATTCTGAAAAGGTTCAGCGGATGGAGATCCCAGAGTCCTATATTCCGTAGTTCGTTCTTGATCGAATCAGGGATCAGTTCCGGATTCTTCATCTGTTCAAATGTAGGTAGAATTATCTTCTTCTCTCTGAATCTCTGAACAGACTTCTCAACTATTTCTTCGTTTATTATTTTGTCGGTTACACTTAACATTCCTTCTCCTGTAATTAATCGGGGTATAGAAACAATATAGCTTTTTTCATGGTTTTGTCAAGAGTTACGGATCAGGAACGGGTTTGTTCAGATCTCTTTCATCCTGTTCCAGAGAATGTTGCTTAATTCAGAAGAATGTTCCAGAATTGAGGATTCATCCACGTGCAGGATCTTTTTCTCTTTCATTACAATGTCTCCGCCGGAAATGACGGAATCGATATCATTACCGGATATTCCGTAGATGAAATGTGAATAAAAATTATCTTTATTAAAATCTGTTCCCGGTCTGTAGTCGAGGATAATAAGATTGTTATCTCCATCACCTGAAAAATTATTGCTCTCAAGATAATTATGACCGTTCCTTAATCTATTGTAAATGTCGGCAGGACTGTTCCCCCCGGAAAGGTTGCCGGTCAGGAAAGCGGATCTTGCGCTACCTAACATATTGCTGTTCATACCGTCAGTACCCAGGAGGGTTCTTTTGCCGAGTTTTTCAGGATCGAAGATTCCCACGCCATTGTTAAGATTGCTTTCCGGATTCTGCACGATCCATGATCCTGCGTTGGCGAGGATATTTCTTTCGGTACTATCAATATGAATGCAGTGAGCAAGGATAGATCTTTTTAGAGAAAGAGCTCCTGAATTGGACAGCCTTTCAATAACGCTTTTCCCGTATTTATTTTGTGTGATTTCCTGATCAACCTGATCTTCTGCAGCATGAATGTGGATGCCTGTTCCATATTGTTCTGCTATTGAGACTGCTTTACCAAGAAGTTTTTCCGAAACGGTGAAGGAAGCATGAAGTCCTACAAGACCATGTTTTCCACTCTTGAGGTATTCTTCTGTCTCATCGAGGGCTTCGCTTGTGTGGCTCTCACCATCCCTGTCAGAAAGTTCATAACACAGAAGAGATGAAACTTTACATTTCGAAAGTGATCTTTCAATTGTGTCAAGTGAACCGTTTATGGAAAAAGGTGATGAATGGTGGTCAACAACAAATGTAACTCCATTTCTGATGGATGCAATAGCAGTAGTTAATGCACTGAATTCGATCATCTCATTTGTGAGTGATCTGTCAAGTTTCCACCAGATATATTTCAGTATTTCATAGAAATCGGTCGGCTGTTTTTCCGGAGCCGGCATTCCAAGGGCCAGTGCAGAATATATGTGATGGTGGGAATTAACAAAGGATCTTGTTATGAATTTCCCTGAGCAATCGAGTATTTCCGAGTTGTCGGGTATAAATTCTACAGGTCTGATCTTGCCTTTTGATCCTTTTTCTACCAGGAAATCCCCTTTAGAAAAATCGAGTGTTTTATAATTTATATAGGTCCCGTTCTTTAAGTAAAGAGGTTTGTTGGTCACATAAGTTCCTTCTTTACTGCCAATCCGAATTCTCTGAAAGAATAAGGTTTTTTAAGATAACTTCCGGCCCCCATTCGTTGTGCACTCTTTACTCTTTCTGTCTCTGAATATCCGCTTACAATTATTGCTTTAACGTTCGGGTCTATTTCAAAAAGTTTTTTGAAGGTATCAAACCCGTCCATACCATTCTCCAAAAGCATATCCAGGATTACAAGGTCATGTTTTTTTCTTTTATATAATTTAACTGCATCTTCTCCGCTGGAAACCTTGTCAATTCTGTAATTCAGTTGAGTCAGATATTCTCCTGCAATCTCACGGGGGGATTCCTCGTCGTCAACGATTAATATTTTTTCTTTATTTCCAGTAAATTCGGAAAAAGGAATGCTTTCCTTAGGCTGGGGCACTTTTCCGGAAGTCGCAGGGAAGTCGAGTTCGACTATTGTTCCCTGGCCCTTTCTGCTTGTTACATTTATTGATCCTTTGTGGTCCTTGACAGTTCCCCACACCACGGACATTCCGAGGCCTGTCCCACTCCTTCCTTTAAGTTTTTTTGTATAAAAAGGCTCAAAGATCTTCTCTTTTTCCTCTTTGGACATTCCGACGCCTTCATCCCTGATAGTGATCCGGACCCTTTTCCCTTTTATTGATTTCTCCCCTGTGATGTTCTGTGATTTGATATGTATCGCACCTTTATTTTTCATGGCTTCAGCACTGTTTAATATCAGGTTCATAAACATTGCGGTAAGATGAATTTTTGATCCTTTAACATTAAAAAGATTGTTCTGTAGTTCGATATTGAATTTTATCTCAGGATAGTCCTTATTGATCTTCTCGAACTCGGATGAATTGAGGAGATCTTTAATAATGATATTTATGTTTTCCGGTTGAAAATTTGTAATACTTCTCCTTGCAAGAGTGAGGAGGTCTTCGACTATGGCAGCAGCTTTCTGCCCTGAATTTTTAAGTTTTCCAACATATTCTTTTACTTTTTTTTTGTCTGAGATATTCATCATGATAAGATCGGGATAGCTGACAATGGAGGTCAATACATTATTGAGGTCATGAGCTACCCCGCCGGCGAGTCTTCCGAGAGCTTCCATCTTTTCTGCTCTGTTCAGCTTTTCCTGGAGGATATTCTTTTCTTTTTCGTAAGCTTTCAGAGAAGATATATTGTTAAAGGTTGCGACCTTGATGTTGCCTGATCCCAGATCGAAATTACGTACTGTGCTCATACAGAATACAACATCAAAGTGTTTTGTCAGAAGAATGACCTCGATGGGAGTTTTTGAGCCGGAGAGATCCTTTTTTTTCAGAGCAATATAAGAATCCTCATGAAATAATTTTGATATTTTTTGGTCTTTCAGCTCCTGGAAGGTGTACCCGGTCATGTTAAGAAAGGCTTTGTTAATATCAATTATCTGTTCGTCCTTATCATAGAATAGGAGGCCTTCATCTGCAGCATCTGAAAGTTTTTTAAATCTTCGTTCACTTTCTTTAAGAGATTGTTCCCCCTTTTTCTGAACGATGGATGATGCAATTGTTGTAGAAATCGTCATCAATACATCCTTATCCTTTTCGGAGTAAGCGCTGGGATCTGTATAGCTTTGAATGGCAAGGACTCCGATAATCCCATGGCCCTGTGATTTTAACGGAACTCCCAACCACGATTCGCTATCTGATCCGATCAATTCCACCTTCTCGTTTTTGAAAAGCCGATCCATATCCAGTTTGTTAGCCAGTAGAGGACGTTGGTGCCTGATCACATAATCTGTAAAACCGTTTTTCAGACATATGACTTCATCGTCAAAATCAACTTCCCCCGGATTCTCATCAATTCCGTATGGGATCATAAAAAGATTTTTTTCCTTATCAACGATGAGTGCAACATAAAAGTTTTTTGCATCCATTAATTTGTTGATCTCTGTACGGACAGCTGACAAAAGCTGTACGAGCGTTTCGGATTCACCGGTAGCTTTTGAGATGTTAAATAAGACCGAATTGATCTTTTCCGCCTTTTTTCGTCTTGTTATATCTCTTACTACAGCTATAAGGTTCTTATTCCCATCGATCATGATTATATTCAGACTGACCTCTGTATCAAATGGCTCTCCGTTTAGTTTCGTGTGCTTCCACTCAAAGAGTTGGGGGTTCCCCTCAAGTGCAAAACGGACTTTTTTTATAGCTGAATTTTTGGATAATTCTCCACTGGGTTGATATTCCGGAGAAAATTCATCCGGTTTTGCGTTAAGAAGTTCTTCTCTTGACTTACACCCAAAAAGTTCGAGAGCTTTTTTGTTGCAATCCTTGAAAACCATGCCATCCATAAGAAGAATGGCATCATTGACAGAGTTAAGTAGTGTCGTGTCATTTTTAACGAAATTTGAAAAGCTTATATTGTCCGGATTGATCTTTTTTAATTTCTGTCCCATTTAGGTTCAATAAAATTATAGCACATGGATGTAAGAATTTATAAGGTTTTTGCCCATATGTTCATTTGTAAGGTTTTGTTAAAGGGAGTTTTTTCTGTCTTACGCCATTGAAGGTAAAGAAAGCATTTGCAACTGCTGCTGCAGTAGGAACAAGACCAATCTCTCCGATCCCCTTCGCCCCGTAGGGTCCTACCGGATCTTTTACTTCTACACCTCTGACCACTATTTCCGGAACATCACTTATTCGTGGGAGTCCCAGGTCTCTGAGTTTTCCACTGACAGGAACTCCATCTTTCATTTTCATTTCTTCAGAAACAGCGTATCCAATCCCCATTAGAACAGCACCTTCGATCTGTCCTTCAAAAAGGATGGGGTTTATTATTTTCCCACCGTCATGTGCGGCAATTACTTTCTTTATATTTCCGGTATCGTCCAGTGAAACAAGTTGTGTTGCGTAACTGTATGAATAGTGAGTGATCACTTCGCCGGGGGCCCCGGGTTTTGTTGAATTCTCAAAGCTCCATCTTCCACTGTATGTTCTCCCGGCCAATTGCGAAAGAGATTTGTTTTTCAGGTCTTTTTTAAGATCCTTACAGGCTTCGATAATTCCATTGCCAATCAATATTGTACCCCGGCTTGATGTGGTCATTCCTGCAACGGCACCATCTTTTGTCATGACTCTCACTTCGATCAAATTCGGATCAATTCCTGTTTCTGTACTTAGGACCTGGACTGCCACAGTATTTACTCCCTGCCCCATCTCTGTCCATCCATGACAAAGTGTAACTTTCATTCCGGAGACGATCTCGATCTTTATTTCCGAGAAATCTATCATTCCATTTCCTATCCCGGAGTTTTTTATTCCACAGGCGAGACCGCTGTACTTTTCCATATAGAAATCATCTCTTACCGATAAAAGAGTTTCTCTTACTCCGACTCCTTCTCCAAGTATTTGTCCGGTGGCAGTTAATGAACCTTCAACCAGTGAATTGTCATATCGGATCTGCCATCTGTCAAATCCACCCAATTTACAGAGTTCGTCTATACAACTTTCTATCGCAAATGTAACCTGATTAACTCCGAAACCTCTCATAGCTCCTGACGGAATATTATTTGTGTATAATGTTTTTGCTTCAATATCGACCGCAGGGAAATTATAGGCTCCGGTTGCATGTCCGGCAGCTCTTTCCAGAACTTTGGCGCCTACCGATGCATAAGCTCCTGTATCGCCAATGATCTTTGCTTTAAGAATGGTGAACTTACCGTCCATGTCACATCCCACTTCGTAATCCATTATTAGAGGATGTCTTTTCGGATGCATTCTGATGGATTCTTCACGGTTGAATTTCAGTTTTACAGGAAGTTTTGTTAACCATGAGAATAAAGCGGCATGTCCCTGTACGGTCATATCCTCTTTTCCTCCAAAACCACCACCGTTCTCAAGAAGATGGACGGAGATCTTATCTTCCGGCAATGCCAGGATGCGGGCGATTTGTCTTCTGTCTTCATAGATCCCCTGACTCTGTGAATAGATTTCGATCCCATTATTTTCGGTGGTCATAGCAACAGCAGCTTCAACTTCAAGGAATGCATGTTCTATTCTCTGGGTCTCATATCTCCCTTTTACCGTATATCTTGATCTGTTAAGTATCTCATCTGCATTTCCTCCCCTTCTCAATTTTGTAGTTTCCAGGAGGTTGCCTTCAGGATGAATTTTTATTTTGCTGTTCTCTGCTTTCTCCATATCAGTGATCGGTTCATATACTTCATATTCAACATCAATGAGTTCAACGGCTCTTCTCGCATCGGATTCGGTGGAAGCGACAACTCCGGCAATGACATCGCCGATATATCTTGTGATTTCTCCTTCTGATATCATTAATGGCCAGTCATTCCGAATAAGTCCGAAATATCTTTCTCCGGGAATATCCACAGCAGTGATGACCCTGATGACGCCTTTTAGCTCTTCGGCTTTTTGTGTATTGATCCTGACAACTTTTGCTCTCGGATGGTCTGAAAATCTAAGAGCTGAATATACCATATTGTCAAATTCCAGATCATCAACATATGGAGATGTCCCAATGGCCTTTTCATAAGCTTTGTACTTTGGAAAGCTTGTGCCGATCAGGCCACTCTTTTCTGAGGTTTCTTGCTGGCCGTTCCCGAGAATTTTTATTGCTTCCGCGGATGCATCGATTATTTTCTTATATCCGGTACATCTGCAATAATTCCCTCTTAATGTTTTTTTTATTTTGTCACGTGAAGGAGATGGGTCGGTATCATGAAGTATTTTAATTCTGGTTATAAACCCGGGAGTGCAGAAGCCGCATTGAACGGCACCTTTTCTGACAAAAGCATTTGCAATAATATCTATGGTTTTTTTAGGGAATCCTTCCATTGTAAATATTTCAGAGTTTTTAACCTTTGCCATTTTTGTGATGCATGAAAGAATGGCCTTCCCATTCATCTCGACCGTACAGGCTCCACAGAACGCCTGTCCGGAGCAACCATCTCTTACACTCTTTATATTTTCAAAATTTCTTAAATATTCAAGAAGTGTTACATCCTTGTCACCGGTATAAATTTTTTCTTTTCCGTTTAGTTTAAATCTGATCATTTATATGCTCAGAATAATTATACATTATCATGGTATATTTTTATATCTTTACAAAATTCAGTTAATTCTCTAAAATTTAAACTATAATAAAACATAAGGAGAAGATATGAATAAAAAATTAGGAATAGGCTGCGGAACATTTCTTATAATCGTTCTTGTGATTGGTGTGGTTCTTATTGGATGGGGTATTAAGGTTAACAACAATATGGTAAAACATGATGAAAATGTTAAAGAGAAGTGGGGTCAGGTTGAGAATGTTTATCAGAGGAGATTTGATCTGATACCTAATCTTGTTGCTACTGTAAAGGGATATGCAGCACACGAGAAGGAAACATTTATTGCCGTTACTGAGGCCAGATCTAAGGTTGGAGGACAGATAAATATCAGTGATAAGGTTCTGAACAATCCTCAGGCATTTAATCAGTTCCAGCAGGCACAAAGCAGTCTTACAAGTGCACTTCAGAGATTAATGGTAGTTGTAGAGAAATATCCTGATCTAAAAGCTAATGAAAATTTTCTAAATCTTCAGAACCAGTTGGAAGGAACGGAGAATAGGATAGCTGTTGAGAGAAGAAGATTTAATGAAGCAGCTCGCGAGTTTAATACATACATTAAAGTATTCCCCAATTCTATTATCGCATCTTTTAGAAATTTCAAAGAGAAGGCTTATTTTCTGTCAACTGAGGGGGCCAAGACAGCTCCGAAAGTAGAATTCTAAAATAAAATGAAAAAATTGAAATTCTCCGATTCTGATTTAAAAAGAATAGGGGAAGCAGTTAAAGAAGCAGAACAGAAAACCTCCGGTGAGATTAAAATTGCTTTTATAAGGGAAAGTTATGATTATGCAAAGTATGAACTTTTCTTTGCAGTTGTAATTGGTTTTATTTATACAGCAATTCTTCTCATGTTCCCGGGATCGGTTGACTCTTTTATAAAGAACATGTTCTGGGGATATTTGCCGTTGTATACAATTGTGTTTTATGGGATCTCTCCTTTTTTTGTAATTACAATGTTCTATATCCTTGCAAATCTTTCTTTTGTTGACAGAATGATTGTTCCGGAATCGGTGATGAATGCGAGGGTACATGAAAGAGCAATGAGATATTTTGCGGAATCGGGGGTTTTTAATACTCGAGACAGGACTGGAATACTTATTTTCCTTTCATTTATGGAGAGGAGAGTTGTCCTTATGGCTGACTCCGGCATTGCTTTAAAAATTCCTCAGGAGAACTGGGATGGTATTGTAGGTCATATAACCGAAGGAATTCAGAAGGGAAAGACGGTAGATTATCTTATCGATTCCATAGGAGAATGTGGGAAGCTTCTTGCCGAAGCAGATAAGTTCCCAATAAAATCGGATGACACAAATGAGCTTAGAGATGAAGTGTCAATCCTGGAGAGCTGATATGAGAAGATCGATAATAGTTCTATTAGCATTGCTTATTGCTTCATCCCTGTTTCCGATCAGCTTTCCGAAATTGAAAGGCAGAATAAATGATTATGCCGGAATTCTGGAACCAGCGGAGGAAAATGTTCTGGAAGAGATGTTCGCGAATTTTGAAAAGAAAACTTCATCCCAGCTTGTTTTATTGACGATCAAAAGTCTTGAGGGTGAAACGATCGAGGATTATTCTATAAGATTGACCGAACAAAAAGACTGGAAAATAGGCCAGAAAGGGCTTGATAATGGTGTGATCCTGTTGATTTCAATGAAGGAGAGGAAACTAAGAATTGAAGTAGGGTATGGTCTTGAAGGAGCTCTCACTGACCTGAAGTCGAGTTATATCATCAGAAAATTGATCGTCCCAAGTTTCAAGAAAGGAGAATACTACAAAGGTGTTCTGAGAGGAGTTACGACAATCATTGGTATTGTTTCAAAGGAATATGATATATCTCCCGAAGAACTTAAAAAATTCAAAAAGAAAAAAAATGAAAATCAAATGAGTTCTTTGATCGTATTTTTAATTATTTTCTTTGTTTTTGTTCTTCCTGCCCTTACAGGGAAAAGAGGAAAGGGGGGAAGATCAGTATTCTGGGGCGGTGGTCTTGGAGGTGGTGGATCTTCAGGAGGCGGTTTCGGGGGATTCTCCGGAGGAGGAGGAAGTTTTGGAGGCGGTGGATCTTCGGGAGGTTGGTGATCGTTGAAGTGAGGGAAAACCATGAACTGAATACTAATGCCAGTTTGCTCTTTTCGTTAGTATTTTTTAGTATTGCTTTTATCTTCTGGTTTATACCCGGACTTGAAAAAAGTATTCTCGTTTATCACAATCCGATTTATTATAATAAATTTCTTCTCAGTTCTCTGAAATTCCTTACTGATGCAGGAATACCTTTTTCACTTATTGTCTGTTCGGTTCTGGTTTATTTCAATACTGGAAAACAAGATGAAAGAGGAGAAAATATAAAGTTTTTTTTAGTTGTTGTTTTCTCTTTGTTCATTGCTGGAATAATGGGTGATATACTAAAATTGATCATCGGGCGTGAAAGGCCGGCTATTGAACTTGCCGGATTGATAGAAAGTACTGCATCTCACAGAACCCTCTCTTTTCCTTCGGGGCATACTGCAAAGATAATGGGGCTGGTAATCCCTTTTGTCACATTGTCTTTTATAAAGATAAAATATCTGAATGTTTATAAAGGTGTTGTCCTCCTTGCAGGTATTATAGTAGCATATTCAAGGGTCGCGCTTCAGGCTCATTTCCCGAGTGATGTGCTGGGGGGAGTTGCAGTCGCATTTCTTTTCTTCCCCTTATCTGCTTTATTGGCTGAAAAATATAGCAAAAAGTACGGGATTCGTAAATCCAGAAACTTTGTGATTATCTTGCTTTATTTAGCTTTTTTTCTGGCATTTCTGGAAATGAGTTTGTAACATTTCAAGGAACCGTCCCCAAATAATGTTACAGAAATTATTGATTTAAGATGTCGAAACTATTACTTCTGTTCCCGGGGATCAGATCTCAAATTACATGGGATCTCAGAAAAATTTCAACCTTCCTTGACGAGATGATCAACATGTAAAATGTTGATTATTAACTGTTCCTATCAGTTTTTTAATATCTGTTTGTAACGAAAGGTTTGTTAAAATGTGATATTAATTTATTTTAGAGCTTTGCCCACCCATATTTTGAGGTGTACTTGATGAAGGGACCATTCAGAACCCTTACTTTTACATATTCTAAAGTTACTTCACAATTAGTAGCAAGATCTCTTGTATAGTCATTGACAGAACTTTTGTATGTGAACCATTTATGTTTAGAATAGTCGTATACAGAAATGTCATATAAACCGGCTGCAAGAGCAAAATTATTATTAATTTGGTTTACATATCCTTCCACTTTACTCCGGGTAATTGTTCTCATTTTGTGAAATGTCCATCTTCTGAGCGAACTGTCATAGATAGAAGTTCCAAGAAAACCATATTTTAATGTCATAGTTCCCGAAGCATTACTGATAGCCTTAAATGCAGGACTTCCAACATATGAATAATCGTGTCCCGTGACCGGCATTGCCCCTATTACAATTATTAACATCAACAAAATAAAATTGCTCGTTTTTTTCATTTCTCACTCTCCTATTGTTAAATAATAACACATTGTATCTCCAAATTTAATAAATTAAAAGAAGTTAATAAATTTTTTAATTTCAATATAACATCTTCGTAAAATTCAATTATAAAAAGCTTCAAATTTTCAATATCTTTTTCACTCTATCACAGGATGAACGGGTGCTTCCTTTACCATAGAACAAATCGGCATAACAAAGAATGAAAAAAAAGGAAATTTCTATTAAAGATGCGAAAAGGGACTTAAGCGATAGAATCAATAAAGTTCAATGATCTTTTTGTAGTTTTCGGGATCGGTGTCCCCTTCGGTGTTTATCAGGATTATCTTGGAGTTTTGTCCGATACCTATTCTCTCTTTTGCGTTTTTTAAGCTTTTGTCCTTCATCAGGGCGATTAGCCCGGCAAGCCCGGAAGCTCCCGATTCACCTGATATAATTCCTTCCGTTGCATATTTTCTCATTGCATCTTTTGCATAAGAATCCGGAATTGATATAAAAAGGTCAGCAGAATCTCTCAATATCGGCCAGGCGACAATTGAGGGGACTCCACAATTGAGTCCTGCCATGATGGTTTCCATCTTTCCTTTTGTCGCAGTTGCTTTCCCCTCAGTGATCGATTCCAGATAACATGATGCTTCCAGGGGTTCGACAATGATTATCTTCGGTCTGTTCTCCCTGAATATTTCAACCAACCACGAAACTCCTGAAGCTGCAAACGCCCCTGCGCCTGCCTGGAGAAAAATCATATCGTTCTCACTTATCTTGATTTCTGAAAACAAACTTTCCATCTCACGAAAAAGAGTGGAATATCCGTTAAGGACCCAGGATGGTATATCTGTATATCCGGAATATGCGGTATCTGCGATCTCATGCCATCTGTTCTTTTTTGCTTCTTCGGATGCTACCCTTACGCAATCGTCGTATGTTCCGTTAACTATTATGACTTTTCCGTTCTCACTCTCAATATTTTCTATTCTGGCTTTTACCGTTTCCGATGGCATGAATATTACTGAATTCTGTTTCAGCATCCTTGCTGTCCACGCTACTGCTCTTCCGTGATTACCGTCCGAAGCGGCGCAGAAAGTAAATTTCCCCAGTTTTTTCAGTTTTTCTTCATCCCCGAAGTTTTTAAAGTCAAATCCTGTCCCGTATTTTTGTTCCCAAATTTTCTTCATAACACGGAAAATGGCATAACTGGCACCAAGTGCTTTAAATGCTTTGATCCCGAATCTTTCCGATTCGTCTTTTACATAAATATTGCCTGTTCCAAGTTCTGAAGAGACATTCTTTAATTTGACTGTGCGCGTAGGAGAGTATCCCGAAAGTGACCTGTGAAAATCCTGCATATCAATATTTTTCAGAAAAGCGAACTTATCTGTGCTCCATTCGGGCATATCCTTTCTGAAACGGTTGAAAGTGAATTTACCCACTTTATTTTCTTCCTTTAGGCTCCTTTCCCTGCTAATTTGAATATATAACTTGCAACAGGATTGGCAACAAGTGAAGTGATCATTCCGATTGTTCCTGCTTCCGGAGGTGAATAGCCTGTGCTATACAGATAGAGGCAGACAAACAATCCGAAAACGCCTGAAAATATTGCCCCTGCCCGGTTGACCTTTTTTGAGAAAAGTCCCCAGACAAAGGGTCCGAGAAATACGGAACCGATAGCTCCCCACGAAATGCTCAATACGGAAACAATTGTATCTATGTTCAAAGCCGCAAGGATCACGGAAAGAAGAACAAAGAATCCGTTCATAAAACGCATAAGACGTGTAAGATTTTTATCGGAAATATTCTTGTTGATAAATCCTCCGTAAAAATCTTTCGAAAACGATGAACTTGAAATCAATACAAGAGCCGCAAGAGTCGACATAGAAGCCGACAGAATAAGGAGAAGTATTATTACCGAAAGAGATTGGGGGATGATCTTGGCAAGTAGTTCGGGCATCAGAGTATCAAAAACCGGTTTGCCAGCCTTAAATGCAAGAGGGTTGCTTGCGGGGTTGAGAAATATCCTTGTTGTTGATCCGACGAAGTAAGCTACTCCACCGATCAATATTGCGAAGATGGTTGATGCGATCATCCCGGTTCTTACAGATCTTTTGTCTTTAATTGCATAAAATTTTTGAACGAGTTGAGGCATCGCGAACGGGGCAACACTTGTAAGGAAAATAAGAGAAAAGAGTGGCCAGATACCCGGAGGGCCGATTGGAGAGGCAAGCTTCGGGTTAATGTTTTTCAAACTCTCAATTATTGAATCAAGGCCGTTCCCTGTGTTTAATGTACTTATAAAAAGCACAATAACACCAACAGTCATTATGATCCCGAAAATAGTGTCGATCATTGCCATCGATTTGTATCCTCCGAGAACAATATAAATTGCTGTAAAGAGTCCTATAAAAACAAGTCCCTGCCAATATTCTATTCCGAAATTTGCTTTGAAAAGATATGAAAGACCCATGAAGACCGCAGCGGAGTAAGGGATCAAAAATATGAAGATTGCAAAAGAAGAGAAAAGTTTTAAAAATTTACTGTTGTATCTCTTTTCAAGGAATTCGTTCATTGTTGAGATCTTGTATTCAACAGATATTTTTTTAATTTTCCAACCCATCAGCCACCAGACTCCGAGGACTCCTATAAAAGCGTTAAAAAGAGCTATCCATAACCCTGACAAACCGAACCCCCAGCCGATCTTGCCTGCAAATCCGATGAAGAGGACAGCGGAAAAATATGCTGTCCCATAAGAAAATGCCGACATCCAAGGTCCTACTTTCCCCCCTCCAAGGAAAAAATCAGAGAAGGATTTGGTTTTCCGAAGACCTATCACTCCGATGGTTATGATCATTAATGCATACAATCCTAATACAATTATTTTTATTGCCATTAAATCCTCCGGTTATTTTTTGTACATCAGTTCAAATCTAAACCAGTTGTACGGTTTTGCATTATCGAAATAGAAATTGCCTGGTCTGAAATGTTCCCACAGGAAATGTCCAGAAAGTGTTTTTGAGATATTAAAATTTAATTTATTGGTCAATAGAAATCCCCTGAAACGGCCTGAACCTCCCGGGAAATTCGGAGAAAGATCTTTTTCCGGAGCACTCAAAAAATTGAAGGTTGTACTCAGATATCCATTTTTAAATAATTGTGCTAAAAATGTCATATAAACAGATGAAATATTGCTCCAATTTGCAATGCCGTTCTCGTTTATGAGAGTGTATATATAAGAATTGCTCCATTTAGGCCATTTCGAGAAAGGGGGGTCCCACCCTCTGGTGATTTTATCACCCGGAGAGTTTCCGGAGAGATATACGCCCCCTATTGTTGCTTTTTTCAGAGTTTTATTTTTAATTTTACGATCAAGATGGAAATGTCCTCCGAGTGTTTTCATCTTCTCATTGTCGAAGGAACCGTTCTGAATGGCTACTTCAGTTGTAAGATTAAAATCTTTTCTTATCCTTAATACAAGTTTTGTTCCCAGAGTATCTGTTGATCTAACCCATGATCTGTTGTCATTCACATCAGTTTTTTTCTTAATAAAGTAAATGTCGATCAGATTCCTGTCAAGTTTTCCCTGATAATAGAATCCGCATCCCTTGATATCATGCTCGTTCAATCTCTGATCTTTGTCGTTTAAGACAGGAAGAACGTCATCGGTTCTTTGAGCATTCATCTTGAGCAGAGTAAGATTTCCTCCCTTCTTGAATTTTATATCTACTCTTACTGCATCAAAGTATGCAGATCTGGATCCGTCATAGGTGTTTCCGTCAAGTACAATAAACCCTTCTCCGAGAAAAATATTCTGTCTGCCAAGGGTCAGTGTTACAGGAATTTTGAAAATATTTCTTATTTTTAGATAGAGATTGTCTATAAATATTTCGTGAACATTGAAATCTTTCTTGGGCTTAAAATAGGTTCTGAACTCATTAGTTATCTTGAAATAAAATTCGGTGTTTTTTGACAAGTTCCAATTCAAACCCAGGGATGTTCTGTTGCGCGTAAACGTATTGCCGTTCTCTTTTGAACTGTCAAGTGTGATTGGATTGTCCCATGAAACAAACCTGAAACGTTCCGAGAAATCTATTGTAAGATTGTTTTTCTTTTTTGCAGGCAGAGAAGAAAACAGAAGAGTTAAAAATATAAGTGATACCAACGATGATTTGAAATATTTCAATTGCATTTTTGATTATAACTGATTAAGTAATTATCATCAATTAATAATTACTGATGGCAAAATCCGGGGAAAACTGTCAACAACTTTTGGAACCGTCCCCAAAAAAGGTTTCATTTTTTGACATTAGGATATGTGTGTGATAATTATTTTCTACATAATGGGGAAGAGAGCAATAATAATTGTTTTGGACAGTGTCGGTGCCGGCTATATGGAGGACGCTGCTGATTTTGGAGATGTCGGTGCTAACACCCTTGCTAATACGGCAAAGGCTGTAGGCGGAGTTTCTCTCCCCACTCTGGAAAAACTCGGGCTCGGCAATATCATTGATATAAAGGGGGTCGACCCGGTAAGTGATCCCATCGGAAAATTTGGAAAAATCAGGGAAGTATCTAAAGGAAAAGATACTATGACCGGTCACTGGGAAATGATGGGGATAATCAGCAGGGAACCCTTCCCGTTATATCCGGATGGGTTTCCCGAAGAAATAATCAGCAATTTTATTGAGCGGACAGGTGTTAAAGGAATTCTTGGGAATATTGCTGCCTCCGGGACAAAGATCATTAAGGACCTTGGAAAAGAGCATATGAGGACAGGTTTTCCAATTATTTATACTTCGGGAGATTCTGTTTTTCAGATAGCGGCACATAATGATACGATCCCACTGGACAAACTTTATGAGCATTGTGTTCAGGCAAGGGAAATGTGTGATAAGTATAAGATCGGCAGAGTGATTGCCCGTCCTTTTATTGGTAATGAAGGATCATTCAGTCGTACTACCGACAGGAGAGACTATCCAATGATCCCCCCGAAAGATACTATTCTTGATCTGATAGAGAAGAACGGGTTTGTCGTATCCGGGATAGGGAAAATAGAAGATATATATGCACGGAAGGGAGTTGGCAGAGCGATCCATACAAAGAACAACAAGGATGGAATGGATGTTATAACGAAAGAAATGTCTATAACTAAAGAGGGGCTGATCTTTGCAAACCTTGTTGATTTTGATATGCTCTACGGCCACAGACGTAATCCATCCGGGTATGCTTTGGCACTGGAAAAATTTGATGAAATGTTGGGAGATTTTTTTGATCTGATGGAAGAGGATGATGTTTTAATAATAACAGCAGACCATGGTTGCGATCCGACCTTTAAAGGGACTGATCATACGAGGGAGTTTGTTCCACTGCTTGTATATGGAAGAACAATATCTCCAGGTAATCTCGGGATAAGGAAAACTTTTGCAGATATCGGCATTTCCGTGCTTCATCATTTAGGGATCGAAGGCCGGGAGTTCCCGGGTGAAAGTTTTATATAATCGAGGAGAAGATATGGATATATTCGAAAATATTAATGATGCGGTTGTATTCATAAGGAAAAGAACAGAATTGATCCCCGAAACAGGAATAGTGCTGGGATCCGGACTCGGTGATTTTGCAAATGGTGTTAGTGATAGTATTTCCATTCCGTATAAAGATATTCCCCATTTCAAAAAAGTCAGGGTTAAAGGGCATGCCGGGAATCTTGTTATCGGGAAGGTGTCAGGGAAGATAGTTGCAGTATTACAGGGCAGGTATCATTTTTATGAAGGGCATGACATTAAAGATGTTGTGTTTCCTGTAAGAGTATTGTGTTCGCTCGGAATAAAGAATCTGATAATAACCAATGCGGCAGGAGGGATTAATGCGGCTTTTGTTCCCGGAGATCTGATGGTAATAAATGATCACATTAATTTGATGGGAGAGAACCCTTTGACTGGTGATAATGATGAGAGGCTCGGTCCCCGTTTTCCTGATATGAGCATGATATATGACAGAGTTCTCTCTGAGAAAATAATTTCAACTGCAAGAGCTATGGGCATTTCTGTAAAATCAGGAGTGTATGCAGGTCTGAGAGGTCCATCTTATGAAACTCCGGCTGAGATCCGAATGTTAAAGACAATTGGTGCTGACAGTGTGGGAATGTCGACTGTTCCGGAAGGTATTGCAGCTAAACATATGGGGATGAAAATAGCAGGAATTTCGTGTATTACAAATTTTGCGGCAGGGATCAGAGATAAACCTCTTGATCATAAAGAGGTTACTGAAACTGCAGACAGAGTTAAAGAAGATTTTATATCACTGCTTTCAAGTGTAGTTAAAACATTCTGAAATATGAGTCCCTCAATATTTGAAATTTTATTTCTCTCTGATAGAATACAATTAAGGAGTTTCCATGGATAAGGAAGAGGTTAAAAGAATTATTGCCAGTGTTAACAGCTTCTATTTTGAAATAAAGGACAGGGAACTCGATCATTTTGACTATCTCGGAATTTCAAAAAATGCCACCCAGAAAGAGATCGAGGAGAAATTTCAAAGCTTTTTGCATGAGTTCCCACCGGGGAGCGATTCTGTTATTTCAGATCCTGATGTAAAAGAAAGATTTGCTTATATATTGAATAAAGGGAGAAAAGCTTATAATGTAATTGCCGATTATGGGAAAAGAGCCGAGTATGAGAAGAACGGATTCAAAGAAAAAGCGGATATTCCGGAAGAAGAGGAGCCTGCAGAGAGGGCTAAGCTTTTGTATAGAAAGGGGAAAGCTCTCTATCAAAGGCAGCAATTCCTTCCGGCTATTTCTTTGCTGGAACAGTCTGTTGCAATAGACCCGAAGTCAGATGCATATCTTTTACTTGGAATGATCCAGACCGGTTTCCCCGAATTGAGACGGAAAGCAGAACAGAATCTTTTGAAATCTGCAGAAATAGAGCCCTGGAATGCTGAGCCTTTTGCAGCCCTCGGACTCCTGTTCTACCATGAGAGACTTCTAAATAGGGCTGAAAGCTATTTCAGGAAGGCGTTGGGTCTCGATCCTACTCATGCATTGGCGAAGAGAAGACTGGAGGAGATCGCTGGTCCTGAAAAAAGAGATATTATGGGTGAAGTTCAGGATAAACTGAAAAAAGCACTTCCTACGATATTCGGAAAAAAGAAAAAGTAATCCTCCTACTTCCCCGTTCACCATGTTTGTGGTATAATTCTATCTACCAAATTAAGTTAATCAATTATTGGGGAAATCTAAAAGATATCTGAACAATGGTAAGATTTATAGTATAGGAAAAATATGGAAGATTCAATGATTAGAAAGATCAGGAACATAGGGATAGTTGCTCATATAGATGCGGGCAAGACCACCACCAGTGAAAGGATCCTTTTTTTTACGGGGCTTACACACAAGATAGGGGAAGTTCACGACGGAGAGGCCGTAATGGATTTCATGAAGCAGGAACAGGAGCGTGGGATCACAATTACTTCTGCTGCAATTACTGCCAAATGGAAAGATCATCAGATCAATGTGATAGATACTCCCGGTCATATAGATTTTACTCTGGAAGTTGAGAGATCGCTGCGTGTTCTTGACGGGATAGTCATGGTATTCTGTGCGGTTGGAGGTGTAGAACCCCAGAGCGAAACAGTGTGGCACCAGGCAGACAGATACAAGGTCCCGAGAATTGCTTTTGTAAATAAGATGGATCGACAGGGAGCAGATTTGCTTCAGACAGTGGATATGATGAATGAAATGCTTGGAGCTAATGCCATACCGTTTCAGATCCCGATCGGGTCGGAAGAAAATTTCGCCGGTGTTGTAGATCTTATTTCGATGAAAGCAATAACTTATGACGGGATCAAGCAGGTCGAAAGTGATATTCCGGAAGATCTGAAATTGCAAGCTGAAAAATCAAGAGATGCACTTGTTGAAAAACTGGCAGATTATGATGATAAATTGATGGAAAAATATCTTGAAAATGAGGAGATAACTCCGGATGATATTCTCATAGCAACAAGAGAAGCTGTTCTGAAACTTCTTATTACTCCGGTTTTTTGTGGAACTGCATTTAAGAACAAAGGTGTCAGGCTTCTATTAGATGCCATTGTGGATTACCTGCCGTCTCCGATAGACAGAGGTATTGTTCTCGGATTTGATGTGAACGATACTGAAAAAACTATCTCAAGAAAACCTTCCTGGAGGAGACCTTTTTCCGCTCTTGCTTTTAAGATAATCAACGATAATTTTGTTGGTCAACAGACATTTGTCAGGGTTTATTCCGGCGAATTGAAATCCGGAAGTTATATATATAATTCAACAAAGGAAAAAAGAGAGAGAATAGGAAGGATAATGAGGATCCACGCTAACAGCAGAGAGGATATAAACATCCTCAGGGCGGGAGACATTGGTGCATTGATAGGGACGAAATTTACCACGACTGGAGATACGATCTGTGACGAGGCGGATCCGATATTGCTTGAGAACATTCATTATCCCGAAACAGTTGTTGATCTAAAGATAAATCCTGCGAATATCAAGGATAGAGATAAACTGGGTATTGCATTGAATAAAATGTCTCTTGAAGATCCTTCTTTCAAGGTGAACTATGATCAGGAGACGGAAGAAACAGTGATATCCGGAATGGGTGAGCTCCATCTCGAGGTAATAGTTGACAGATTGAAAAATGAACATAAAGTGGATGTTGAAGTAGGTGAGCCGGCTGTTGCTTTCAGAGAAACGGTTTCTTCCGAGGTTCGATATGAATATAAATATAAAAAGCAGACGGGAGGACACGGGCAATTCGCTCATATTGATTTCAGGATAGAATCCAATCCCGGTAATGGTTTGGAATTTGTAAATATGATCAAAGGCGGTAATATCCCTAAAGAATATATACCGGCTGTCAGAAAAGGATTCGAACATACTATGAGCAAAGGGCTTTTAGCAGGATATCCAATGGTTGATATAAAATTTACATTAATAGATGGAAGTTTTCATCCTGTTGATTCAAGCGAGATGGCTTTTCGAACCTGTACAGAGCTTGCTTTGAAAAGTGTTGTCAGTAAAGCTTCCCCGGTTCTATTGGAACCTATAATGAAAATTGAGATTAACACACCGGATGATTATATGGGTGATGTTATCGGCGATGTTAACAGAAGGCGGGGACATATAGATAACATGAGAAGATATAGAAAGGGATCTCAGAAACTGAACGGGATAGTACCCCTAAGGGAGATGTTCGGATATGCTTCTGTCTTAAGAACAATATCCAGTGGAAGGGCGAATTACTCGATAGAATTCCTGAAATATTCCAAACTTCCGGCTGCCATAGCTGATGAAGTTATAAAGGAATTCAAAGAGAAGGATAAATAAGATCATTATTTTCTGTAACTTTTCTCAAGAAAATACATGAGTGTTTTTTTTGGTAATATCCTTTTTAGTATCAATCCCGTTTTATAAACAAATCCGGGAACACTTAGAAGTTTCCTCTTTTTAAAAGAACTGACAGCTTTTTCTGCAACTTTTTTAGCACTCCAATTAAAAAAATTGTCTGATCCTCTGAGTTTATCCAACCCTGAATTGGAAAGCATTTCTGTCGCGATCCCTCCCGGTGCGAATGATGATATCGTAATGTTGCTGTTATTATTTTCTTTGCTGAGAATTTCCGTAAATACCTGAGCTGCATGTTTGGATGCTGTATAAACACCCTGGTAAACAAGAGGAAAGAAGGCTCCCATACTTGTTATATTCAGTATCGCTCCTTTATTTTTCTTTTTAAAATATTCGAGGAACAGTAAACTCAATTTCATTAGGGATTTAAAATTTACCTCTATAATTTGTTCGTATTTTTGATAATGCTTTATGTCGGCTGTATTAAAATCTGTCATACCGGCGTTGTTGATTATTGCAAAAACATCTTTTTGTTTTATACTCTCATTAAAGAGGTTTTCTACGCTCAACGGATCAGAAAGATCTGAACTGATCACCAGGACCTCACTTCCGAACTCTTTTTCGATTTTATTTTTAAGATTTATGAGTCTCTCTTTTCTCCTTGCAGTAATTATAAGATTTGCTTTTTCTTTTGAGGCAAGTTCTATTGCCAACGCTTCACCAAGACCGGAAGATGCACCGGTCACAACAACCCATTTGCCTTTAAAATCAATTTTTTTCATTGCTCAACTATCCCAGAAGGTCTGACAGTTTCCAGATGAACTGACCGACCCCCTTATGAATGCAAAGTCCGAACTGGGCTATCATTTCGTAAGCCGCACCGAATTGCGTAATGGCGTAACCTGCAATTGTGAATTGAGCCAGGCTGAACAGTCCCAGACCGAATTGAGAAATATTTATAACTCCTATTCCGAACTGGCCAATTGCTATTATTCCTTTTGCCGGGACGGGAATTCCATTTGGTCTGTATTTAAAGGAGATATGAAGAACAGGCCATCCCATAAAAGTAGATCTTGATTTATATTCATAACCCCATCCGTCCCATTTTGCTTTTGCGGGATATGGAGCTCCACAACCCGGACAGGAAAAGGCCTGCTCGCTAATATCTTTTCCACACTCTCTACATTTTTTCATGTCCATATTATATTTATTATCGGACTTACAAGCAACAGGAAATAAATTCCGGTAAAATAGTAATATATAACCTTCAAAATTGACTTTTGAATGAATCTTGAATAGAATCTTCATACAAAAAAATATTGAGTTTAGTTACTTTCATACTGAACAAGGAGAATCGAAATGGAAAAAAGAGATGTTATAATAATCGGATCTGGTCCGGCAGGTCTGACAGCAGCAATATATGCGTCACGGGCAAATTTAAAACCTCTTGTTATAGAGGGTTATGGAGCTGGTGGCCAGCTCATGATCACGACTGAGGTGGAAAATTTCCCGGGCTTTAGAGAAGGGATAACAGGTCCTGATCTGATTGCAGAATTAAGAGCTCAGGCGGAACGGTTTGGGACGGAATTTCTGACTGCAGATGTTACAAAAGTTGAACTCACCGGTGACAGAAAAATTGTATGGGAAGATGATAACGAATATGAGGCAAAAGCCGTAATAATTGCAACAGGTGCTACTGCGAATCTTCTCGGAATTGAAAGTGAAAAGAAATTAATGGGAAGAGGAGTAAGTGCATGTGCAACATGTGACGGATTCTTCTTTAAAGATAAGGTAGTATGTGTTATAGGTGGCGGGGACAGCGCCATGGAAGAAGGTACTTTTCTCACAAAGTTTGCAGAAAAGGTATATATTATTCATAGAAGGGATGAGTTCCGCGCTTCAAAAATAATGGTTCAGAAAGCAGAAAAGAACCCGAAAGTTGAATTCATTATGAATGCGGTTCCCGTAGAAATGCTTGGAGAAGAAAGAGTGACAGGGATCAGGCTCAGAGATACAGTTTCCGGCAAGGAAAAAGATATAGATCTGGATGGGATATTTGTAGCGATAGGCCATACTCCAAGTACAAAATTATTTAAGGATCAGATAACTACTGATAAAAAGGGGTATATAGTTACTTCTCAGGATAAGAATAAAACAACTTACACAAACATTCCCGGAGTATTTGCCTGTGGCGATGTCCAGGATTCCTTATACAGGCAGGCAATCACGGCTGCAGGGAGTGGATGCCAGGCAGCACTGGATTGTGAAAAGTTTCTTGAGGAGAATGAATAGCTGAATTTATTTGTTTTTTATAAACGGGGCTGATAATTGAATTTCAAAAGAGTCTCTCTTCTTGTGATTCTGTTTTTTTTGATCGGGGGAATACTTCAGCCAAAATATCATCCGGAGATAAAATGGAATGAGATATCTCATGGAAAATTTATAATAATTTATCCTGAAGATCTAAAAAAGAAAGCTCTTTATTCTTTGAATATTGCGGAGAAATTATATGTTGAGATCAAAGAGTTCTGGAAAAATGATATTAACGGGAGAGTAAGGATACTGATCCATGATTCATCGGATAGTTTTAATGAAAAATCCACCTTTTTTCCGTTTAACAGGATCATTATCTCGATATGTCCTCCGGAGCCCTATTCTTTGTTCGGGAATTATGCCGACCACATCAAAAATGTAATAAGACATGGTCTGAACAGAATATTTGTTCTCAACAAAGGATCAAGGGTTTTAAACTTTTTCAGGAAGTATTTCGGATCCAACTCTGTGTTTTTCCCAACCATTTCTATTCCCGAATGGACAAGGTCGGGCTTAGCCGCTTTCGAGGAGATCGGTTCGGGAACAGGTACCCGATTTAGTTCTCCGGAGTTTGAACTTATTTTAAATAAGATAGCTTCTGAAAACAAATTTCCACCTTCGGGATCGTTGAAAAGCAGAAGTGCGAAATGGCCAGGACCAGTTACTTCAGATGTTTTTGGTTCCGGTTTGATCAAATTTCTTTTTGAAAGTGAAAAAAAAGATAAAATAATAAAATTCGTACAGAACTACGCTTCTAATCCCCTTCCTGTTGAATTCAGGGGATTGTTCAAGCTAAGTTTTTTGCCTATGTCAAAGCGATTTAAAATGGTATTCGGGAAAAGTCTGACAAATGTCTTGAGTGAAATTGAATCCAGGTCAGGGAAAAGAGATAGGATCAATAATAATTATAAAAAACTAACTGATTCCGGTTTTGTTAAACAGTTTGTGACATATCTTTCGAATGGCAGTTTGGTTTTTTTTGCAGAAGATTATAAAAGCTATCCGGGGGTTTTTATTATGAAGAAGTCTGACGGGAAAGTATCGTCCCTCTTCAGAAAGAAATCCGTGATTGGTATCAGTTATTTCAAGGATGAGAATATTCTCTATTTTTCAGCGATTGATTCTTTTAGGAAGTATTTTGATTTTGCAGATATTTACAGTTTTAATCTTAATGAGAAAAGGATTGTGAGATTATCAAGAGGAGAAAGGCTTTCATATCCTGTAAGATCAGGCAATAAGATATATTGTATAAAAAATGATAGTGAAGGATCGTATCTGGTGTATTTAAAGACAGGTGACTCGAAAGTACATAAAATATCAGACAGATTCACATCTTTGTCCGGTTTATCGGTTTCACCGGATGGAAGACGTATCGCTGTTTCGGTCAAAGGGGATAACCACAATTGGAAGATAGGTGTTTTCAATATAGAGGGTAATATTCAGGGTTTTATCGACTACAAAGGGAACAGATCTTTTTCACCGGTTTGGAAGAGTAGTGATGACCTGATGTTTGTAACTGCTCTTGAGAAGAGATTCGGATTGATTTTGTTTAATATGAGATCCGGAAAAACGAAAATGTATAATTCAGATGATCTACCTTCATTTAAATTTTTCTGTATCACAGGTACGGATAGTATCGTTGCTCCGGTTCTGACCGGGAAGGGTTATGATTTGATGAAGATCGATCTGAATACTATGGCATCTGAGTGTTTTTCCTGTTCTCTGTCTGAATCGGAAATGAAACCAGGTAATGGATCATCATCTGTTCCTGTTGAAAATAATTATAGATCTTTCAGAGATTTTACACCAAAATATTTTACTTTGACCTTTAGAGAAGGGGGGGATGAGCTGCAAGCGGGCCTTCTTGCATCCGGTTTCGATTTGTTGAAGAAGCACTACTTTAAAGTAAAGTATCTTTCGGGAGTGGTAAGCGGAAGATCAAATTATTACCTTAATTATATTTACAACGGACTTCCCGGGGAATTCAATTTGAAATACTCAAATTTTTCTGATTTGAACAGAAGTGATGAAATGGGAAAGTTTTTTCATGTATCAAAAAAATTCACTGCTTCTTATACTTTCCCGCTCTCAATTACTTCCGATGGTGTTTTTTCAATATTTACGGATATTCATCTTGAAAGTAATGTTGACAGGTTCAATAAATCATTTGATGATATTAATACAGTTTTCAATGGAGTTAGAGCGGGAGTGAGTATTCGCTCGACAGAGATTTATTATAATTCCATATCGGAAAATGACGGTTTTAATTTTAATGTGATCTATTCACAGGAAATGAAGTCACTTGGCAGTTTTTCCGATTCAAGAATGTTTTCACTGGAATATTCACAATTTCTTCCCATTTCAGATATTAATGTTTTAGCTTTGAGATTTGCTTTTGCAGAATCATGGGGACAATACAGGAGAAAGTTCCGTTTGGGAGGGATCACTGGAGGTACTGGGCAGAGTTATTCAAATGAAAGATTGTTCGGGCTTTTGAGAGGATATCCGTCCGGATATTTCAGTGGTACAACCGGATTTTCCTTGAATTTAGAATACAGAATGCTAATAACAAGAATAGAGAGACCTTTCCTTATCTTTAAAAGTATCGAAAGTATTTATGCGTCACTATTTCTTGACTCAGGCCAGGTGTGTGGAGAGAGGATGGGGCTTGATCCTGTAATTTCAGCTGGTGGAGAACTTAACCTGGTGTTGTATCTTGGTTCCTTGAAATATGTGGTAACAGGTGGTGTTGCCTTTGGGATCAATCCGGAAAGGTCCCCGGTTTTTTATTTCAGGATCGGAAGTTCATTCTGAGATCAAGTATGATCTGCAAGCAGGTATTCTCGCTTTTTGAAAACATATACTGACACGGCAAAGAATATGGCAGAGAAGATGAGAAGGGTTATCAGTGCTTTTGCATAACCCGGTTGTACAACACCTATGTTCAATATCCCTTTCTCTTTAGGTATCCTGATCGGTGACAAAGAATTGAAGTAGAAAAAGATTGTCAACTTCTGAGCAGTTCCGGGTAGTATTTGAGCGATTGTTTCCCATCCGAATATATATATTAATCCTATAATAGTTGATTTCTTTAGTAAAACGCCAAACAGTAGAAAAAGGGAACTGTATGCAATAATAGCGACCAGTCCGGTAAATTGAAGCTGAAGAAGGGTTGCTATGCTTTTAGTTGTAAAAATTTTTTTGAAGTGAGTCATAATATATAAAATTGTTGATCCGATCGAGAAACTGAGAAAGGATACGGAAAGATATGCGGAAAATTTTCCGCTTAAAATAGAAAATTTTGAAACCGGGGATGTGTTCAGATAGATCAGGGTTTTGCTGTCGATCTCATCACTTAGGACTGCGGCACCGAAAAGGAGTGAGATCAATTGGATATAAAATTGGAAATAGAAAGGCATTCCTCCGTTTTTAAAAAAATCACTCCCGGCTAACAGGTTGTCATGATAGATTAATTTGAGGCCGTTAATGATCAGAAAGATCAGTAACGGAGTAAGGGAGAACAAAATAAAGAATTTCGTTTTCTTAGATCGCATAAGGATCTTTACAAAAAAACCGTAGATCACTTTTATTTTATTAAGATTGGCCATTGTTACCTTCCAATTAGATAGTCAAAAACAGATTGGAGATTATCATCAGGAGAAGTTATTTCACTGACGTTGATAGTAGAATTGCTTATGGCATTAGTAAGTGTATCGAAGAATCTGTCCCTTTTATCTGTTTCAAATATCACTTTCTTTTCGTTGTCCAGAAATTGAATGTTCAACAGCAGATCATCCTTCATCATTTTCATGGCAAGATCTCTGCTATTGTCACAAATTACTGAGATCTTGTGGGGATGTGATCCGATAAGGTCTCTGATCTCCTGAATATCCCCATGAGCGAAGATTTTCCCCTGATGAATTAGAATTACATTGTTTGTCATTGACTCGATCTCGGAGAGAATATGTGAGGAAACTATAATAGTCCTTCCTTCTTCTTCGAACTCTTTCAACATCTTTATGATCCTGATTCGCCAAAGTGGGTCAACTCCTCTCAATGGTTCGTCAAGGATAAGCAGATCAGAGTCATTTATTATACTTGAGGCAAATTTAAGCCTTTGTCTCATCCCAAGGCTATATGCAGTTATCTTTCTATCTTTACTGTCAGTCAGGCCTACTTTCTCAATAGCAGTAAGAGCTCGCTGATCAGTCTCTTTTTTACTATAACCGAAAAGTGCAGATTTGAACCGGATAAATTCCCAACCTGTAACCTCACGATAGTAAGCATCGAATTCAGGACAATACCCGATCCTCTGAAACAGTTCCTGATTGTCGAAAACCGGCTCATCAAATATTTTGATCTCGCCGATATTCGGTTTCAATTGTCCTGTCAGGATCTTTAGGAAAGTTGATTTTCCGGCTCCGTTCGGTCCCAGCAGTCCTTGAATTCCTTTTGAGATCTCTACTGATATTTCACTCAGCCCGAGAACATTTCCATACCATTTTGAAAGGTTTTCACCTTTTATGACCGTACTCATTCTATATCTCCACCTTTTTGAGCCTGTATGAGAGGACTAGCAGGAATACAGCTGTCAGTCCGAGGAGAATTGCACCCGATATCCACCCAGGGGCACTAAATTCGAGTTGTGTACCAAACACAAAGGATCCAAACTGCTGTATGTTTTTTTCAATTGAGATATACATGAAATTATCGTTTTTGAATATTCCCCAGAACATCCCTGCGATCATCTGGCTCATAAAGAAGGCAACAAAGAAAATTATCTTTACAAATCTTCCGTTCTCACTTAACGATGAGAGCATAAGCATCAGAGATGACCAGAAGAGAGAAATGACGACCGGGAATATAATTGATTTGGTTAATAAAGTAATTCCTGCAGAAAAATCTCCGGTAAAAATTACTTTGAAAATCACGAGAAGTATACCCGGGACAAGTGTGAACATGAGAAGGTAGAAGAGTATAATGGAAAATTTTCCTGTAATATAGTCAAGTTTACTAAGGGGTCTTGCAAGATAGAGAGAGATAGATCTATGTTTAAGGTCATTTGATATCAGTTCGGATCCTGCAAAGACGGAAAGTATGGCACTCATGAAAACAAGAAATCCGTTTGTATAATATGTCCTGAAAAGCTGAGCATCTGAAGATATCATCTTAACAAGCTTTGACATCATTTTAAGTTCGGGTTTTGATGATATATAAAGTGCTATAAGAAAAATAAAGAATAGTGAAGATGTTGTTGCAAATAGAAGTTTTGAGAATCTTTTTTTGTAGACACCCTTAATACCTGTTGTAAATATAGGGAACCACTTTGTTTTTGATCTGTTCAGATCTCCTTCCCAATTGTAATAACCGCCTTCTCTAATCGGCACTGTTCTCTCCTATTGCATTCATGAACGTATCCTCCAGTGTCGATCTTTTTCTAAGGAAATGGCGGATGTGAGTCCCGGATTTGAGTGCAGCATCAAAGATCTTCTTTGTGGAAAAATCAGATGGGAGTTGTATTTTGATCATACCACGGCCGGCTTCTTCGTATTTGAATTCTTTGAATATATTTAAGAACCCGGAAATGTTCCCTCCGAGTTTGATCTCGAAGATATCAACATTTTTTGAGGTTATGACAGATATTTTTTCGTTAGCAATGATCTTCCCTTTGTCCATTATGATCACATCTTCACATGTGGCTTCGATGTCTGTAAGAATATGAGAAGATATTATTATGCTCATTGTTCCTTTTCTTGATATATCATTGATCAGTTCGATCATTTCTTTCCTGGAACCGGGGTCCATTCCTGATGTAGGTTCATCAAGGAAGAGCAGGACCGGATCGTGAACTATGGAAGAAGCAAGCTTGAGCCTCTGCATCATTCCCGAGGAATATGTTTCGACCTTTCTGTATCTTGATTCTTCAAGTCCGACATAATAGAGTACTTCATGAGCTCTTTTAATGGCTTCCTGCTTAGGCATTCCGCTCAACCGACCGAGGTAAGAAGTGAAATCAACTGCATCCATCCCGGGGATGATCGAATCTCTCTCTGACATATATCCGACTTGCTCTCTTAACTCTCTTCTGTTTTCTTCAATGTTATAACCGAGTATTTTTCCGTGTCCCGCCGAGGCTTTCAAAAATCCGAGGATCAGTTTCATGAGAGTAGTCTTGCCGGCACCGTTAGGTCCGAGAAGACCATATATCCCTTTTTTGGTGATCAGGCTGACATTGTCAACTGCTTTTATGTTGCCGTAGCTGAAGGTCAGCCCGTTCAATTCGATTGTTGTTCCCACAATTTAAGTATACGATTTTTTTTTGATATTGTTTCTTTTATGGATTATCATACTAAATTCAGAAGGAGGTAGGATGAAGAAAAATATTTTTAATATAATCCTTCTTAACGGAAGACCGGCAGCTGGGAAATCAGAAGTAATTGATTACTTGAAGAATGTTCCCGTCGAAGAGAGGATAGAGAAGTTTCATATTGGAGAATTTGAAGAAATTGATGACTTTCCAATTCTGTGGGAACAATTTGAAGATGATGACATTCTTGAAAAGATGGGATTGCCCAGGTTGATCTCCAATCCTTTTTTTGAATACAAAGGTAAGAAATACGAAGGATATGTATTCAAAGAAAAATGGTACTGGAATTTTCTTATAGAAAAAATTAATTTTATTTATTGGAAAAAATTGAAAGAAGATCCTGGATATCACGACAACAGAACTGCTATCATAGAATTTTCGCGCGGTTCGGAGCATGGTGGATTTAATACTGCGTATGACCATATTTCAGATCAGATACTTAAAGAAAGTGCAACTCTTTACATAGATGTTAGCTGGGAAGAGTCATTGAAAAAGAACAGAAGACGGTATAATCCTGATAAACCCGATTCGATACTCGAACATGCACTTGAGGATATTAAAATTGAAAAGCTTTATAAAGGGTCAGATTGGAAGGATTTTGTATCGGGAGACAAAAATTTTATTCACGTCAAAGACTGGAAGATCCCTTATGTAATATTTGAGAATATGCCGGAAAAAACTGATGATCCGGAAAAGATCGGGCCTCATCTTGAGGATGTGCTTAACAGATTGTGGAAAAATTATTCAAAGAGGTGAATATGCATACAAGCGAGTACAGAAAGAGAAGGTTTTTAAACTGGTTCCCCATGGGGATGACATACGCTTTGTTGTATATGGGAAGATACAACCTTACCGTTTCGAAGAATGCTCTTGGGAATCTTATGAGCAAGCAGGATTTTGGCTTAATATTTGGTATAGGAGCTGTTGTTTATGCTCTCTCATTTCTTGTGAACGGTCCGCTGGTTGACAGGATCGGAGGAAAGAAAGGTATACTGATAGCCGCTTTGGGAGCAGGAAGCATGAATCTTGTGATGGGACTTTATCTGAAACATATCCTTTCATCAGGGAATCCGGATCCAGGTAACCTTTTTTTTGTGTTCTCTATTCTTTACGGGGCTAATATGTATTTTCAGAGTTACGGAGCGGTTTCGATAGTTAAGGTTAACGCACATTGGTTCCATATTAACGAGAGGGGGACTTTCTCCGGGATATTCGGGATAATGATCTCGTCAGGTATTTTTCTTGCGTTTGATGTGACCAGTCGGATCCTGGATTCTTCACTTGTAAAGGGGAAAGGGTTTTCTGGTGGTGACGCATTATGGTGGGCCTTTTTTTCCCCCGCACTTCTTCTTTTTCTATTTTTTCTGATAGAAATATTCTTATTACGTGATACTCCGGGAAAAGCAGGATTCAAAGATTTTGAGACAGGAGATGCTTCTGAGGGTGAGGACCTTGAAGAGAGAGTTCCGGCATTCAAACTTATAAAAAGAATACTGACCCATCCGGTCATATTAACGGTTGCAGCTATCGAATTCTGCACTGGTGTGCTCAGAAATGGTGTGATGCACTGGTTCCCTATCTATGCGAACGAACAATTGTCGGCTGGTCTTAAGGGAGGTTGGGCTTTTACTCTTAAGAATTGGGGGCTGATATTAATGGTTGCGGGAATTCTCGGAGGAAATATTGCAGGAATTGTAAGTGATAAATTGTTCCAGTCTCGAAGAGCACCATCCGCATCTTTATTGTATGGGATACTTATTGTAAGCGCCATTCTTATGATCCCGTTCCTGAACAACGGATGGGTGCTTGCTGCTATTATTTTTGTCATGTCTTTGTCGGTCATCGGGACCCATGGTCTCTTGTCGGGAACTGCAACAATGGATTTCGGAGGCAGAAAGGGGGCGGCAACGGCAGTTGGAGTTATTGATGGGTTTGTCTATCTTGGAACAGCTGTTCAATCTTTTTCTTTAGGATTTCTGACCTCGAAGAGCTGGTCATACTGGCCGATCTTTCTCATCCCTTTCGGTTTTGTCGGATTTCTGCTTTTACTGAAGATATGGAATGCAAAACCCGGGAATAAATAGTTTTTTTTTATTTTATTAATGGAAAATTAACATTTTAATTTTCCATTTATGATATAATTTTTTTACAAATCAATTAAATTAAAAAAGGAGGATTTGATGAGAAAAAGCCTTTTCTTCAAAGTAATGCTTCTGTTAATATTACCTGCATTTATTGTAGCTCAAAGTGCTACTACAGGTGCTATTACCGGAGTTGTCGTTAATAACGACGGAACACCTCTTCCGGGAGTTGCAGTAACAGCTGTCCATATGCCTACAGGGACAACTTTTAATGTAATATCCAGAACAGGTGGGTTGTATCTGATACCTGCGGTTAAAGCTGGAGGTCCTTACTCTGTAACTGCTGTTATAACAGGATTCAGGACAGAGAAAAAAACAGGTATAATTGTAAAATTGGGTGAGAAAGCTCAGGTTAATTTTGCTCTTCAACTGGCAACGGTTGATGCAGGTGAAGTTGTTGTAACCGGAGTGGAAGAGATCATTAACAAATCAAGGACCGGTGCTACGCAGAATGTTGGTCAGAATGTTATTGAAGATCTTCCCACGATCTCACGTACATTGAGTGACTTTACACGTCTTGCTCCGCAATTTGCAAGTGGTGAGGATGCAGGTTCATTTGTTGCAGCCGGAAGAAACTCAAAATACAACAATATTCAGATCGATGGTGCTCAGAACAATGACCTTTTTGGTCTTGACCTGAGTGGAACTCCTGGTGGTCAGGCAGAATCTACTCCGATCTCGCTTGATGTTGTTCAGGAATTCCAGATCGTACTTGCCCCGTATGATGTCCGTCACGGCGGATTCACGGGTGGTGGGATCAACGTTATTACCAAGAGTGGTACGAATGACTTTCACGGATCTGTATATTATGAAGGAAGAAATGAAAGCCTGGTAGGAGATGGACCGTCTGATTATAAATTCGATAAATTTTCCGATTCTACATACGGTGTATCTCTTGGTGGACCGATCATAAAGAACAAATTGTTTTTCTTCTTTAACGCGGAACAGACTGTCAAAAAGACTCCTGAAGATATTTATATCGATGGATCTGGAGCTGATTATGATTTCGGACATAAAGATGAAGCAGACAGGATAATTTCTATTCTGAAAGGATATGGATATGATGCTGGTGGTTATGATCAGGTTTCAAATGAGACCAAAAGTACCAAGATCTTCTTCAGATTGGACTGGAACATAAATGATAAACACAGGTTGACTCTTCGTAACAACTATGTTGATTCAAGCCATGAGCGTCTTGACAGAACAAGCCATTCACAATTGTGGTTAGGTAATGCCGGAAGGATTTATTATAACACTAACAATTCAACAGTTTTACAGTTGAACAGTAATTTTTCCGAGAAATTATTCAACGAACTTATCATTAATGTAACTTCAATACATGATAATCCGACATATATGGGAAAGCCTTTCCCCAATATTACGATCAACACGAAAACAGGTGTTTCCTTTAAAGCAGGTTCTGAAGAATACAGAATGAGAAATGATCTGAAACAGGATCTGATCGAAATTACAGATAATTTGACACTGTATTCAGGAAAGCACACATATATCTTTGGTACACATAATGAATTCTTCAGTTTTTACAATGTTTTTATTCAGAGAGAATTCGGAAAGTATTCATTTAAAAGTATCGATGATCTGGAGAATGGGAATCCCTCATATTATGACAGATATTATTCCATTACAGATGATCCGAACCAGCCTGCAGAGTTTGATGTTGCTCAGCTTGGTTTTTATGCAGGGGATGAATGGGGTGTAAATGATAAATTGACCCTTACATACGGTTTGAGAGCAGATGTTCCATTGATGAGTGATACTCCTCCTGAGAATGCTGCAGTTAAAGCTTCTTTTGGTATAGCTACAAACCAGAATGCAGGTGGAAATATGCTGTGGTCTCCGAGATTCGGATTCAATTTTGATGTGAAGGGTGATAATTCTCTTCAGATCAGAGGCGGACTGGGTGTTTTTTCCGGTAGAGCTCCTTATGTGTGGATCTCCAACCAGTTCTCAAATACTGCAACACAGATCGCAAGGTACAAAGATTATAGCCCCGATTTCTTTATCGTGGATCCTTATAATCAGCCTACCAACCCGTTTGCAAGAATATCAGGTGACATTAATCTGATCGAAAAGAATTTCAAGTTTCCTCAGGTTTTCAGAATGAATTTTGCAGTTGATAAAAAAATATTCGGTGGTTTCACTGGAACTTTTGAAGCTATATATTCAAAGAATATCAATGATGTTATGTTTCAGAATATCAATATTGCGCAGAAGCCGGGAGTCACTCTTTTCGACGGCAGACCTGTATTCGGAACTCCTTCGACATCTAAATACGTATATGGAAGAGCGGATTATGTTGATCCGAACTTTGGAAATGTTATCAAGCTGAGCAATACGAACCAGGGATATGAGTATTCACTTACTTTCCAGGTCCAGAAGCTATGGGGCGGTAATATGATCAATGCTGCTTATACCTATGGCCAGGCAAAATCATTGTTCGGAGGAACTTCATCCAGAGCAATATCCAATTGGAAATATAATGTTACAACAGATGATCCTAACAATCCGAAGTTAAGCTGGTCACCTCATGATACACGTCACAGACTTATGTTTGCATTGACAAAACAGTTTCATTTCATCAAGAAAGCTGCAACTTCATTCTCTCTTTTCTATAATGGAAGATCCGGTCGCCCTTACAGCACTCGCTACTATAATGATGCTAATGGTGATGGATTTACTAATGATGCAGTTTGGCTTCCGAAAACTGCAGATGATGTTATCCTTACCAAGGGTACATGGGAAGAATTTGATCAGTATATGAAGGATGATCCTGATGGTCTTAATAAATACAGAGGAAAGATTGTTCCGAGAAATTCAAGTAGAGATCCATGGTCAAATTTTGTAGATATCAAAATAATCCAGAATATTCCTTTACCAATGAAAGGTAAAAAGCTTCAATTCTCTTTCACGGTAGAGAATTTCCTTAATATGCTGAACAAGGACTGGGGCGTCTACAAATACCTTGCTTATGATGACCGTCCTTTGGTATATGCCGGTGTTGATGCGGCAACAGGAAAACCCAAGATGGAATTCATAGGGAAATCTGAGACTGATGCAAGATATACCATTAACCAGATCCTTTCAAGATGGAAAGGAATGTTTGGTATTCGTTTCTCATTCTAGTTTATTAGTAAATTAGAAAATAAAATGGCCTCCCGGGAAACCGGGGGGCTTTTTTTTTGATTTTTTTATTCCTTTAAAAAAGATCTGAGTATTTTTGAGATCTTGTAGACACCTTTTCCATCCGCAAGGAGTTTGCCGGCTTGTCCGATCTCTTTCCTTTTTTCAAATGAAAAGAATTTCAGCAGTTCGGAAATCTCGGAATAATCTTCTCTTTTCCATCTTCTGAATAAAAGGCCTGCACCGTTCTCCTCGAAGTATTGTGCAGTGAGCTCGTCATTACCGGTTCCTTGCAAATAAATAGCTGGAGTACCGGTGACAGCAGCTTTAACGGAAGATATATCAGGATCAATTATAGCAAGATCTGTTTCGAAATATGTTCTGGCGTAACTTTCGGGCGTACCTGATATCTTCAGTGAAGGATACAATCTTTTAAGTGTTTTTCTGTTAAATTTTTCAAAATCTTTTCCTGGGATGATCTTAACTCTGTATCCTCTATTCAGCAGGAGCTCGGTAAGTTTCCTTAGCTCTCTGTAGGGTAATCTGTTACCCGGATCTAAAAGTATGTTCCTTAATTTTTTTTTGTACTTTCTGTCCAGATTGTGGAAATGGATATATTTATGATGCAATATTGTATATTCCGGTCCGGATAAAATTGATCTTTCTTCGGTCTGTCCATCATATTCAAAAGGGGACGGATCAACAATAACATCGATGTCTTCGGGGCTCTGACCAAAGTATGAATATTTCACGGTTGGGATCCCTTTTTTCTTTGCTTGGGATAGAATTTTTTTGTCTATCTCTGAGAAAATATCTTTAAAGAATAAAACAACTGAGACCTTTTCTTTGAATATCTTAAGGAGTTCGGTATTTCCTAAATATTTGTAACCCCTTCCCTTGAAATAGGGGGAGAGATCTATGTTTCCTTCAATACTGAAAAGGATGTTCTCTTTTTTGCAGGTTAGTGATGCTAACTGGAAAGCTTTCTCTAAACTGAAAAATCCGATCTTCGGGATAATTTCAGTTACAATTAGAAGCATTTACCCCAGGACTTCTCTGATACTCTTCATTGCATGATCGATCTCTTCTCTGGTTATTATCAGAGGAGGTGCGAACCTGATGATCCAGTCGTGTGTTTCTTTACAAAGGAGTCCTTTTTCCTTAAGCTTTGTTGTATAAGTTCTTGCTTTTCCGGCCGATTTTTTCAATACAACACCTATAAGTAATCCTTTGCCTCTGATGATATCGATCTTATCTGAATTCATTGCCTCAAGTTGCTCTCTGAAATATTTACCGAGTTCAAAAGATTGTGCAGCAAGATTCTCATCGAGAAGAACTTCGATCGAGGCGATTGCTACTGCGCATCCCAAAGGATTTCCACCGAAAGTTGATCCGTGGCTTCCGGGTTCAAAAACTCCGAGTATATCATTGTCAGCTGCAACTGCACTTACAGGGAAGACTCCTCCTCCGAGGGCTTTCCCCATGATTATGATGTCAGGGATAATGTTGTCGTACATGAACGCAAACATTTTTCCCGTTCTTGCAAATCCGGTCTGTATCTCATCAACTGCAAGAAGAATATTATTTTCTTTCGAAATATCGCTGAGCCCTTTGAGAAAACCTTCGTCCGGCACAACGACGCCTGCTTCACCCTGAATGGGTTCAACCATAATTCCGGCTGTATTTTCGTTAACGGCATTTTTAACCGCTTCGAGGTCGTTATATGGAACGATCTTAAATCCCGGAGTAAAAGGCCCGTAATCGTTTTTTGCTACTGGATCAGTTGAAAATGAAACAATAGAAATTGTTCTTCCGTGAAAGTTATCTGCAAAGACTATGATCTCTGCTTTATTCTGTTCTATACCCTTTTGCTTGTATCCCCATTTCCTCATGGTCTTTAAGGCTGTTTCAACCGCTTCTGCCCCGGTGTTCATCGGAAGGATCATATCTTTCTCTGTAAGTTCTGCAAGTTTTTTTGCAAATTGAGGCCATTTGTCATTAAAGAAGGCTCTTGATGTAAGTGTGAGTTTGTCAGCCTGATTTTTTAGTGCTTTTATTATTGCAGGATGCCTGTGCCCCTGGTTCACTGCGGAATATGCAGACAGCATGTCCATATATTTTCTACCTTCGGGGTCTTCAACCCATATTCCCTCTGCTTTAGAGATCACAACTTCAAGAGGATGATAGTTGTGAGCTCCATATTTGTGCTCCATTTCCATAAATTGATCAGAATTTAAATTAGTCATATTTCACCTCAAATAAGTAATTTTATTTTTATATTCTATCAGTTTAAAATTTTACGTCAACCCGCTTTTTCCAGGATTCTGAAGAATTATGAGAAGCCGATTTGTTGTTAAATACAAACAAAATATCCCTCTGAAATACAAGTGAAACGGATGCTTTATATTGACAGGTGCAGAGAAATATGAGAAAATTAAGCTTGAATTTTAAGAGGAGAATATGGGGACTGATCCAAGAGTTGTTGTTTTTTCAACACCATCATGTTCATGGTGCAGGAGTCTGAAACAGTATTTGAAAAAGCATAAGATCAGATTTAGAGATATTGATGTTTCAAGAGATCAGTCAGCCGCAAAGGATATGGTTAGAAGGACGGGACAGCAGGGTGTTCCTGTCATATTGATAAATAACAGACCGATCGTAGGTTTTAACAAGACAGAAATAAATAAATATTTAAATATTAAAGGAGGCTAAGATGAAAGTAAAACCATTAGATGACAGAGTACTGGTATTGCCATTGGAAAAAGAAGAGCAAACGGGATCTATTATAATTCCTGACACAGCTAAGGAAAAACCTGTTGTTGGAACAGTTAAAGCAGTTGGAACGGATGATGATCTGAAAGAGTTGATCAAAGTTGGAGATAATGTTGTATATGGAAAATATGCAGGTGAAGAATTAAAGGTAGATGGTGAGAAACATCTTCTTATTTCCCGGTCGGATCTTCTTGCGATAGTAGAGTAGACCATACTATAAAATGACCGGATGATTTTAAAGGTAGTCCGGTCATTTTGTTTTCAATCACGCCCCTTTTTAACCATTCAAGGTTCTCTGTCTGAGAGCTTCAAACAATATTACAGCAGTAGCGGCCGATACATTTAGTGATTCGATCTTTTTTGAGTGAGGAATAGTAATAAACTGATCTGTATATTTTTTAACTATAGTCGAGATGCCTCTGCTTTCACTTCCGATAACTAGTGCTGTGGGGATGTCAAAACTGTATTCATGGTAGGGCATTCCATGCTTGACATCTGTTGAAATTATCCAATATCCTTTTTCCCTAAGAATTTTCATTTCTCTTGATATATTTTTTGAGGGGATTATCTTTGCATTCATTAAAGCTCCTGCTGAAGATTTTAATACAGTTTCATTCAGAGGAGCTGAATTTCTTCTGGACAGAATTATTCCGTCTACTCCGGCTGCAACACCTGTCCTTATTATTGCACCGAGATTTCCTGCATCGGTAACAGAATCAAGTATCAGAATAAATCCTTTTCCTTCAGTCGGCAGGATTTCTTCGAGTGAATAGAAACGGACTGGAGACACTTCAGCGAATACTCCCTGGTTGTCATTTCCGGCTTTTCTGTTTAAGGCGACTTGAGGAACGAGCATAAAAGGTATTCCTTTTTCTTTACATAGATCAATGATTTTTTTTATCCTGTTGTCACGTCTTCTCTCGTTTATAAATACTTTATTTACAGGTGCATCAGAGAGCAAAGCCTCACTCAGCGAATTTATTGATGTGATCTTCATTTAGTTAATTATACGTTAAATTGTTTCAAATGAATATAAGTAAGCAAAAGGTGCCTGTCCCCTTTTTGGATATTTTTGAAATAAATGTCGTAATGCAAGATCTGACCCTCTTTTTGTAAGGATCATTCTATGTTATAAAATAGTCATGATCAAATTTAAGAGACATTTTATCTATATAAAGGATGTAATGGTATCTGTTTTTTTATATCTGATAGGAGGGGTCAATTTTCTTGTGGGTGCAATTTTGATCTTTATTGTGGGTATATTCACTACGGGTTGGTTATTCGAGAAACTTATTAAAATATTCTCGAAGTTGATAGTGATCCTGGCAGGTGTAAGGGTTGAAATTGAAGGGCGTGAAAATCTGGATCCTGAAGGAAAATATATACTTATGATGAACCATGTCAACATATTTGACGGATTTGTTTTTAATTGGTCCTTCCCGGGGAAATTGAGGGGTATCGAAGAGGAAAGTCATATGAGTTGGCCGGTTTACGGACCACTCATGAAAAGGATCGGTATGATCCCGATAAACAGGAAAAGTGCAAGAAAGGCAATAGATTCATTGAAAAAGGCAGCGGAAGCTTTGAATGATCAAAAGAACCTGTCAATAGGCGTTATGCCTGAGGGTACAAGAACCCTGACCGGAGAACTCGGAGAATTTAAGAAAGGAGGATTTCTACTTGCAATAGAGGCGGGTCTTGATATAATTCCAGTTATACAGACAGGAAGTTTTAAGGTCAAACGGAAGACCGGGTGGATCATAAGACCGGGAAAGATCAGGTTGATCTATGAGAAAGCAATATCAACAAAAGATTTTACTCGGGAAAATGTGAGAGGGTTGATGGACCGGGTAAGAAATGTGATGCTTAAGTATACAGACTAACTCAATTTAATTGTTTTAGTTTGAAGGTAATAATATGAACAAGTATAAAGTTTCAGAAAAATGTATTGGATGTGGTGCATGTGTTGAAGTGGCAGGTGATAATTTTGAAATTGGCGTTAACAATATTGCTTATCTCAAAAAGCAACCTGAGAATAATGATGAAGAGATAAAAAGTCGGGAAGCACTGGATGTTTGTCCTGTTGCGGCAATTTCTGCCAACGACAAAGGGGAAAAGGGTTTATTAAATGCAGTTATGGCTACTTCTAACATCAAGGAGACGCTGGATAAACACCCGGAATTAAAACAAGTATTGACCGGCTTATCACCAAAATTTAAGAGAATGCAAAACCCGGCATTGTATAATACTCTTGCCCGATTTGCTAATTTCAATGATGCCGCAAAAATTACAGGGTTGTCAGTGTGCGAAATCTTACATACGATCAATAAATTTTTAGGAACTGAAGATGAGTTGTTAAAGAATATGCCTGAATGTATCAAGAGGACCAGTTCGGGGATCGAAGAAAAAAGTGTAGAGATCGTTTGGGAAGAAAATCCGGAACGGCATATTTATAACAATAATACATTTGAAGAATTGATCAAGAGAGTTTCTGAGTTACAACCGAAGGAAAACATTGTTGTTATCTCGATTGAGGAACCAACTGGATTGTTGAAGGTTGCAAACGGGTTGAATTTCAACTTTAATATTGAAAAAAACAGAGAATACAGAATCTCGATTTTCAATCCCAATGAAGCAACACAGCTTCCGTGGAAAGATAGGAAAGAAGAATTCGAAGTACTTGATGTCAAGATGATGCTCTCTGACCCGTTTGATATTATCCTGAAAAAGGCATACGAAATAGAAGAAAACAATGGATTTGTTTTGCTTCAACGTTTTGAACCTCATCCATTAATAAGCATGCTTTCTGAAATGGGTTTTGAACATTTGACTGAACAGAAAGCCGAAGGTGATTTTAAAATTTATTTTTACAAAAAGATCAGCAAAAAAGATAAGACTGAAACTTCAACAACAAAAGTTGATGCGGTTATTCAGTCGGCCACGCCTGTTGCTTATCCTGTTATTATGAGATTGCTTCAATCCGAGAAAATAAGAAAGCATATAAAAATAAAGGAACTAAAGGTCTGGGAAGAGACAGAGAAGCATTTGGCCTGGATCACGAATGGGAAAGCTGATATCAGTTTTTCGGCGTTAATTACTTCTGTTAAATTAAAAAAAAGTGATATTAAAATTCCTGCTCTATTCGTTTGGGATAATTTCGTGTTGTTAAGTCGTTCAAAGGTCGAAAAATTTGAAGATATTAAGGGTAAAGAAATATATACTCCTCTGTTTGAAGAAGCTCCTCCTGCAAAGATCACGAAATATTTAATTAAAGCAAGCGGTTTAAATCCTGATGATTTCAAATTTAAATATGGCAAACCTTTTGGCAGGCCTGAAGAAATTTACAGAGATTTTGTCATGGGTAAAGCTGATACTGTGGTCCTGCGTGAGCCGGAAGCGAGTTATGCCATAAAAATAATGCAGGATAGAAATGAAGAAATATCGGTATTGTCGTTCAATAAGATCTGGAATGATATTAATAAGGGTTTCGGGAGTTTCCCGAATGCAGGATTAGTATTAAAAGGTGAATTTGCACGAAAATATCCCAAACAGACAAAAATACTATTAGAGGAATTGAAATTAGCGATCCAGTGGGTAAATGATAATAAAAAAGCTTCTGCGGAGCTTTCATTTGATATGATGCGACAACCGGTTGACCGAATAGAGTTATTTTTGGAACGTGTGAATTTTGAATTTGTTGAAGGTGAGAAACTTGCCTTCAAAGTAAAACAATACTTTGATATTCTTAATAAAAACGGTGTAGTAGATATGGAAATAGATGATGATTTTTTAAATATTTTTAAGATGGATGAATTATAGTTATTGTTGAGATCCGGCAACATTCAAAGGGTAACTGCAAATGTAATTATTCCAGAAAATTATTATCTGTATGATCCAAGAAATTTTACTAATCCATTTTCCCAGTGGCTCATGATATTGAGTCCCTGGTCTTTGAGGTGTTTGTTCTCCAGGACCGAATATAGAGGGCGTTGGACTCCGGAGCTGAATTCTCCGGGCAAGGCTTTATGAACCTTTACTCCGGGATTTTTTATTTGAAATATCTTTTCAGCAAATTCGAACCAGGAGCATTGTCCTTCAGCCGAAATGTGATAGATCCCGTATTCTGCTTCTTCTTTGATCATAAGGAGTATCTGCTCAGCGATCTCCTCCGTAAAAGTTGGTGTTAAAAATTCATTATCAACAACTTTTACTTCTCCTTTTTCTTTTCCTATGCTTAGTATTTTATCAACAAAATTGTATCCTTTTTCAATGCAAATATTTTTTCCATATATTCCTGATAGGCGTAGGATATAGAATCTGTCCATTATTGAGCTGATAAAATATTCGCCAGTTAATTTGGAATTCCCATATATGTTAACAGGATTCGGAATATCTGACTCAACGTATGGTTCTCTCTTTATACCGTCAAACACGTAGTCGGTGCTGATATGCATAAGTGGTATTCCTGTTTTGCGGCAGGCATATGCGATATTTGCAACACCTGAACCGTTTACTTTAAATGATGTAACAGGATCTTGTTCACATTTCTCGACATGATGAAATGCTGCAGTATTAATAACCAGTTCGGAATTAAGATTATTGTTAATGACAGAATTAACTGAGTCTCTGTCTGATATCTCAATCTTATCACGTGTGAGACGGGAAATATTATGCCCTCCATTTATTAACACTTCAACTATATCACTTCCGAGCTGTCCGTCTGCACCAATTATTGCAATATTCATTTCAAATTGAAAAAAGTTCTGAATCAGGGTTGTTTGCCCATTCTTCAAGGCTTCGGGCATCTCTGTCCTTTTTGGACAGAACAGGATTGTTGACCGGCCAGTCTATGTTCAAACTTTTATCATCCCATCTGATCCCGGATTCAGATTCAGGGTTATATATCCCGGTACACAGGTATTGTATTTCAAGAGAATCTGAGAGTGCACAGAAGCCTCGTGCAAATCCGGGCGGGGCCCATACCTGAAGCCTTTCGTCATGAGATGTCTCAAGACCGTACCATTTCCCGAAAGAGGGGGAGTTTTTCCTGATATCGGCAGCGACAAGAAATGCCCGGCCTGATAAAACTCTCATGAGTTTACCCATCATGGGTTCCCATTGAAAGTGCAGACCTCGGATCACACCTTTTTTTGAAAATGAATAGTTTTCCTGTACAAATGGCTGGGTAATGCCGAATTTGTTAAAAAGGTCGGATCTGTACATCTCCATAAAGGAGCCCCTTTCATCGAAGAATTCTTTTGTTCTCAGAACCACGATCCCGTTCAAATGTTCCGTTATTTTTTCAAAGGGCATTCTACTGTCACCTCACGATGTTTAAATTTTCTGAATTCCTAATCATCAGATAAATTCTATTTTACATCATAACGGGAAATATTCAATACCGGCAGTAGCATTCAGATTAACAACAATTTAGAATGTTGATTTTTTACATATATCTTTATAATCACAAAAATTACATATATAGCTTTCGGTCTTCTGAAAAAATTCTTTTTCAATATTCTCTATTACAAAATTTATTATATCGAACACTTCTTCCATATTCACGTCTTCAGCAGGGAGTGATTGTTCCTGATGTCTTATCCCGGTGGCTTTCTTTGAATAAATAATTTTGAACTTCAACTCTTTAACAAAACCGCCGATACTTTCTTCGAAAAGAAATTTATATATGAACATCTGAAGAAATGATTTTTTGACTCTTCCTTTTGACCACTTAGTGGTAGTTGTTTTAAAATCTGTTAAGGAGAAGTCCTCTTCAACCAGATCTATGATCCCTCTTAATTTTATTTCTGAATTCGGTAAATCACACTCGATCTCTTTTTCAGTCATCATCGGTTTTATTCCCGGAGCGATCTCTCTAACGAAATATTTGATAAATGCAAGTCCACGGTTGAATGCTTTTTCTCTTCCATCACTCCAGATTATTTCCGATTCTTCAGCCATTCTGTTGAAGGTATCGCTGAAATATTCAGAAGTATCCTTAATATCCGGTGTTAAACCCTTCATCTTTTTTTTTAAGTGGAAATCGGCGGCATCATGAAAGATCACCCCAAGAAAAACCTTATCGTTCAGAGCTGTTCTAATATTCTCAATGTAACTAAAATAGTATTGTCTGGGGCAGTTCCTGTATGTCCTTATTTGGTTATACGAAATATACTTTTTCGGTAGAGGCATAAAAAAGCCTACTGGAGGAATCTATTAAGTTTTTATGATCCTGCTTTGTTAAGAAGATCTGTTAATCTGGCCTTGTATCTTGAAGCTGTTTTCTTATGAATAGTACCCTTGGTATTTGATTTATCAATTATTGAAATGACTTTTGGAAACAGGGATTTTGCTTCTTCAAATTTACCTTCTTCAATTTCCTTCTTGAATTTCTTTATTTTATTTTTCATCTTGGTCTTATTCATTTTATTTATCAGTCTTTTCTTTTCATCCCGTCTATACTTCTTAACTGCAGATTTGTGATTTGCCATACTTTCCTCCGAATTAGTGGATATGATACAAAAAAAAGCTGTTTTTGTCAATCTATCGGGTTATATGGAATTGCCATTGTATTCAGTATCAGTCTATTTGACAGGAAAACTGAAAATCTCTATTATATGGACATGGGTGGTCATTCAATAATCATAAAAATATTTATTTTCTTAATATTTTTGGCAATGGGAGTTCTGGGAGTGATTTATTTATATGAAAGGAAGAAGATTGAAAAGATCACAAATAGATTCAGGGAATTCAGCCGGAAATATAAAATAACTGAAAAAGATATCAGATCGGTCCCCCGGGTTTTCATCCCAGACAATATAAATGTCGGTATGAAGTTGGGGAGAAAAGAGTATGCGAGGCTTAAAGGTAAGGTTGTAGATATATCTCTGTCAGGTTTGAGAGTGAGTTTCAGGTCTCCATTTAAGGTACTCCCGGAAGATCAGATATTCAGAGATGTTATGCTGATCACTCCACTAAACAGGATCCGGATAAAATCATTGAAAATTGTCAGAATTGAAAACTCTATAAAGAAAATTATTTTCGCTTTGTTTATTAAAGATATTGATGATAAAGATTATGCTGAACTTAAAAGTATGATGATATATTTTGAAAGATTTTCTAAAAATGGAAATTAAAGAAAAGGTTTTTCCTCAGATAAATTTTTTTACTGGGCTTTTTGGTGATGATGTGTATCTGGTTGGCGGTGCTGTAAGGGATTTTCTTATCTACGGGAATATTGATAAGAACAAAGATGTGGATCTGATGGTGTCAGGATATGAGTATTCTGAACTGGAAGATATCCTAAACGAACATGGAAAGATCAATACTGTAGGAAAAAGTTTTGCGGTAATAAAATTTACAAAGGATGGCCAGATCTTTGATATTTCAGTTCCCAGACGTGACAGCAAGAAGGATTCAGATTCAAGATCACATAAAAATTTTGTTGTTGAGAGCGGAAGAAAAATTTCACTCGGGGAAGATCTCGGAAGAAGAGATTTCACATGTAATTCGATCGCATTACGGTTGAGTGATGGCAAGGTGTTCGACCCCTTTAATGGAGTCGAAGCGATAAAAAGAAAAGTAATTGCAATGACAGGGCCTGAATCCTTTTCGGATGACCCATTAAGGTTGTTGAGGGCAGCAAGATTTTCTTCTGTGCTTGGATTTAAGATCGAAGAGGCGATTTATAAAACTGCAAAAAATGTGATACTTGATGAACTCAGCCCCGAGCGTGTAACTGAAGAACTATTCAGGGTTCTTCTTGAATCAGACCTTCCTTCAAAAGGGATTCTCGAATATTTCAAACTAACTATACTCGAGAAACTTTATCCTGATATTTACAATATGACATTGACCATCCAGGATTCCGAATTTCATCCGGAGAAAGATGAATTCGGGCATCACACAGTGTTCGTACACATGTTGATCGCCCTTGATATCGGGAAAAAGATAGCTGGAATTAAAAAACTTGGGGAAGAGGAAGAACTTGCGCTCTTACTTGGAATTATAATGCATGATATAGGTAAACCTCTGACAACTAAGTGGGAGTACAAGAGAGGCCGGATGACCGTGACCTCTGTGAAGCATGATACTCTCGGAACAGATCTTGGTGAATCAATACTTGATAAATTTAAGATCGAGACCAGAAATAAATTTCCGCTAAGAAGCATTATATTAAAGCTTATTAAAAATCATCATAGAATTTATAATCTGTACAGTAATCAGAGCGAGACCGGATTTAGAGCGTTTTCCAGACTTCTTCGTGATATGGACGGGATGGATGATCTCCTGGTTTTCCTTGATTTTGCTGACAGGCAGTCCCGGGAAAAGGAACCTCTCAGATTTAATGATCTTGATGAAATATCAGAGTGGTATTATCACCGAAAAGAGGAATTGAGAATAACCGAGGAAACGATAAAACCGATAGTTCAGGGCCGGGATCTCATTGGAATGGGGGTGGAACCCGGTAAAGAGATGGGGAAAATTTTAAAGAAATTGTTTGAACTTCAACTTGATGGTTCTTTCTCAACACTTAATGATGGAATAAAGTATTTTAAAGAAATCAAAGAGGATAAATTATAGGCATAAAAAACTCCCACCCGGAACTGATATTACTTGGTGTTAATATTTTCAGAAATATATCTGTTTCATCATATCGATCTTTACTGAAATTTATCAGAAATGAGACAGATATTATCAGGAAAGATTATTTGGTATCACTCCCACAGGGTTTTCAGAATTCCAGAAAATTATACAAATCCTTCAGAGTTGATCCGACCCGTTACAGGCCCTCTTCTGAAGCGCTATGGAGAAGGGTTAAAAAAGGAGAATATCTGCCCGAAATAAATCCATTTGTTGATCTGACAAATTTCTTATCTCTCAAATTCCAGATCCCGTACGGGCTTTATGATGTTGATAAACTGAATGGAAATATTGAGCTGATAAAAGGTTGCGAAGGGATGTGGTATGAAGGGATTCGAAAAGATAAAGTATCACTTCATGGAAAGATAGTTCTTTCTGATGAGTCGGGGCCTTTCGGGAATCCGTCTTCCGATTCGCTGAGAGCATCTGCTTCTGATAATTCAGAGAACATTCTTCTGATCATTTTTTTTTATCCCGGGGAAGAAAAAAGTAAATTCATATTAGATTCAACCGCAAATATTTATAAGAAGTATTTCAAAATCTCAGAGATTTCTTCTTATCTGGTCTGATCGTTAATAAACAGTTTTAACCGATCTATTGGATTTTCCCTTGAAATGAAGAGCCGTTTCTAATAAAATATTTAAATCTTCCCGAAGGGGACTCGAAAGGAGAATGAAATGGACCTTCTGAAGGACATTTATAAAGATTACAGATCATACTTAGGTAAAAGTGCAGAATTGTCGGGATGGGTAAGAAGTCTTCGGGTATCGAAGAATTTTGGATTCATTGTTCTCTATGATGGCACTTATTTCAAGACCATTCAGGTTGTTTTTGAAGATGATCTGAATAATTTCAAAGAATTGTCAAAGCTTACGGTAGGGTCTTCCCTCAAAGTTTCTGGTACTATAGTTGAATCCCCTGGAGCGAACCAGGATTTTGAACTTAAGGCATCCTCGGTTGAGATCATAAATGTTGCCGACCTGGATTTTCCAATACAGAAAAAGAGACATTCGCTTGAGTATCTAAGATCTATCGCACATCTCAGACCAAGGACGAATACTTTCTCGGCTGTATTCAGGATTAGAAGTCTCCTTGCATTTGCAATTCACAAATTCTTTGTTGAAAAAGGGTTTGTATATATTCATACGCCTATAATAACAGGCAGTGATGCTGAAGGTGCGGGAGAGATGTTCAAGGTGACAACTCTGGATCTTCAAAGGATACCGTTGGATGATGAGAAAAAAATTGATTATTCAAAAGATTTTTTCGGGAAAGAGGCCAATCTTACGGTTTCAGGGCAACTGGCAGTGGAGAACTTCTGTTGGGCTTTTAGAAATGTATACACTTTCGGACCTACTTTCAGAGCGGAGAATTCAAACACTCAAAGGCATGCCTCTGAGTTCTGGATGATAGAGCCGGAAATGGCTTTTGCCGATATTAATGACAATATGAGAATTGCAGAAGAAATGATAAAATACATTTTCAGGTATATACTCGAAAATGCTCCGGAGGAGATGCTCTTTTTTGAAAAGTTTATTGAACCTGGTGTGAAAAATAAGATCAAATCTATTGTCGAATCAGATTTTAAACAAATAACGTATACAGAAGCAATTGAGATACTTGAAAAATCGGGAGAAAAATTTGATTTCCCCGTAAAATGGGGGATCGATCTTCAAACGGAACACGAAAGATATTTGACAGAAAAATATTATGAAGCCCCGGTTTTTGTAATTGATTATCCAAAGGAAATAAAGGCATTCTATATGAAACTTAACAAAGATAAAAAGACCGTTGCTGCAATGGACCTACTTGTGCCTGGTGTCGGAGAAATAATAGGAGGGAGCCAGAGGGAGGAAGATCATACAGCCCTCAAGAAAAGGATTGCCGAACTTGGGCTGAATGAGGATGATTACTGGTGGTATCTGGACCTCAGAAGGTACGGATCTGTTGTCCATTCCGGATTCGGTCTTGGTTTTGAAAGGTTGATAATGTATCTGACAGGTATGAAGAACATCCGTGACGTTATCCCCTTCCCGAGAACCCCCAACAACGCGGAGTTTTAGCGGATAGTTAAGACTTCGGGTTTAATATTCTTCAAAAATCTTTTGATAATACTTGCCTTACCAAAGATCACAATGATCCCTTTTTTTTTATTGCGGTTAATATTATAATTTCCTGAAGGATCTGAAAGTGTCCTGCTGAAGTTTGCATAACTGAGATTTTTTAGTAATTTTTTCTCTCCCGGTCCGTTATTTTTTGCTGGGTCAATTAAATAAGATTCACTTATTTTTTCTTCCGCTTTAACTTCAAATTTATCAGAGTCGATCTTCTCCTGCTGAAAAACAAAATTGTAGCTGTCAAGATATTCTTTACGGCTAACCCTGCTGATCCCGAGATTATTGATTATGTTATCTGCAATATATATGAATTTTTCAATATCTTTGTAACCTATCCGGATCTTTCTGCAAACGGTTGACAGATTTCTGTGTTGATGAATGACCCATGTAATATTGAAATTTTTTATTCCTGAAGAGGAAGCACTTCTGGATATCCTGCCCAGAGGGTAGCCGAAGAGTATATTATTGACTATTCTGCTATGGTGATGGTTCATATTGTTTGAGGGTTCTATAGGGTCTATCCAATACATAACAGGGGTTCTGATACTTGAATCATCAACTATTATAACTTTTCTGTCCGTTTGGTGACGACCGTATCTGAATTTGTTATAGTTTGGTGTTCTGTTCCTGAAATTGCGGAATGATTTTTCTATGAGACCGAAAAATACATAGGGTTTAATATCTCCAACAACGGAAAGGTATGAGTTCGAAAGTCTATAATTATTTTTATAAAAAGATCTTATCTGTGAAAGATTGAGCCGTTTCAGATCTTTCCCATAGGAAAGCAATTTCCCCGTTTTTAGCGGGTTGAAAAATTTGCTGAATGCTATTTGAACTGAAATTATCTGTCTCCATCCTTCTTTGCTTGTGAACAATTTCCAGAAATTCTTTGTACTGTAACCAAATTTTCTGAGGGGGAAATCTTTGTAACTGTACAGTCCTTTCAGAAAGCTGATAAAT
>CAYNUG010000003.1:0-31060 GCA_964400545.1 uncultured Clostridia bacterium
TGAAGGAAGTACTATCGGTTCTATTACCGGTTCAGAAACGGACACGATCTCATACGAATCGAATTTGATATACTTCGGGTTAATTGCCATCGATGTCATCGTATCTTTGTCACCTGTCTCTCCGACCTTCATTGCTTGAAAATATTTTGAAATAGTAACTTCCTCAGCTTTTGAACATGAAGTCATAATAATTGCAACACTTAATAAGATTAAAATTAAAAAGGTTTTTTTCATTTTTTTCTCCTCCAATTTTCCTTAATATATTTTAAATGAGTTTATCTTAAAATTCAAACGGTTTTTCCCTAATTTTATTATTATCATAAGATTTTTCTGTTTGTTCAAACTGTTCCTATTTTCTCCCTGAGAACAATTTTCTCTTTTTTTTGGGAGGATATTTGATCCTGAAAAGATCCTGAGCAGCTTTAATATTTCCAGGTTCAAGTTCAACAGCTCGTTCAAAACATTTTTTTGCACTCTTTTTTCTTTTCAATTTAACATAAAGATGCCCTAATGCATGAACAGGTTCTGATTTCCCCGGAGCAAGTTTCACTGCTTTTTTCAAATTCCTTTCTGCTTCATCAGAAAAAAAGGGTAAATTTGACTGACACATTCCAAGATACAGATAATTCTCATAACCCGGATCTCCTGACTTCACCACTTCCTTCAACGGGAGAAGTGCCTCATCAAATTTATTGGAATAATATAATTCTTTCCCTCTTTCAAATTTATCAAAATTCTCATCATAATCAAAATCTGCAGAACTTTGCTCTTCTTTTTGGATCTGATCGGGGGCATTCTCCGGGATATTGTCTGCGAGCTCAAAGTGTGATATTTCCGGTATGCTCTTTTTATTCCTGAGAATATTTATTTCCCTGAATGCATTACCCAGTTTTTTAAGTACGAATTGTGCGCTCTTCTTAATTTCAGGAGAAATATCCGAGCCGAACCTTGCCGGATCATATTTTTTGGTGAGGGAAATGTATGCTCTCTGAATGCTAGCAACTGAATCTCCTTCAGTTACTCCGATAATTGAGAAAACATCTGTGTGTCCTTTTTCCAGATCATTTTTTAATCTTACTAGTCCAACGATATCCTCTTCTGTCGGTTTGTCTACCTTATCTGCACTGAAATCTACTATCCCCAATAAAAACAAAACAGCTATCCCCTCCCAATATTTTTCAGAGGTCATATCAGCTCTTGATATCAGACGGGGATTTGACAATCCTTCAGAATTTTTTACTATCTCTACAATATCCCGTTCATCAATGCTTAATAGTTTATATAATTTACTTTTTCCCGGTTTCAACCCGGGAGAATTAAAATAGTATTTCCTGCTTATGTAATTAACAGACTCAATCCTTTTTCCACCACTGCATATTATTTCTTCGACAGGAATTTTTATATCAAATCCTTGATTTCCCGGAGTAAGATCTTTCGTAAAAACGACATCACCCGATATGATAGAAAATGAAGAGACTGCGATCTTCTTTGTCCTATACCTGACCGCTTCCTCCAAATCCTCCCTTGAAATAATTCCATTCTGAACAAGGACTGTCCCGACCTGCTCATCAACACTGTGGATCAGACCACTGATATTGTCATACTGAGAGTCCGATACTTTTCCGATCAGATTAAGAATAACTCCAAGACTTTCATCAAAGAAATCACTCTTGCAATGGATCAGTCTTCCGCCACGGAAGAACATGCTCTTTTTATGTTCTGCTGAAGATATTCTCAACTCACCTGTCAGCTTGTTTAAAAAAATATTCTTAAACTCAAGCGGAACAGGTGTTTCACGAATAGACTTCAATTGATCTCCCCGAAACCATAGTATTGGATTCGGGTTTTTTTGTCAATTCAAAGCGGAATACAACTCCTGTAACTCCGTATTAGTAATTCCACCCCATAATACCTTGTCCAAATATGTTCATGAGGATCGGGATCAGGTATATTATCCCCAGAACAGTTACCTTAGCTTTTATTGTCTTCCTGCTTATTACAAAGATAGATCCCAGATAAAAATGAAGATAACCGAAAAGGAAAATAAGTAATACACCACCAAATGAACGATTCCAGAAAGAATATTCCCAGACAAGGATCCCGCCTTTGTTTAATAGCACTTCCACAAAAACACAAAAAGCAGAATAACCTATTGCCCAGAACCACCTGTTGGGAATTCCAAATATCTTATCCTTAGGATTCTCGGAACACGAATGATACCAGATAATACCTGAGATAAGGAACATGAACATGATCTCAATGTTCCATCCTACCATGGTCCTCAAAGCTGTATCTCCAGGAGTCGTCCAGAATCCGGACTTTCCGGTCAAAACCATGACCCAACCATTCCATGTCTCGTTAAAAAAATCTATCCCGAAAACTGTCAATCCCGCAAAAACAGCATCCCAGTTACCACTCCCTCTTGCATCCTTGATCTCCTTAACATAAATGTAAAATACTATAGCAAGAAGCGGGATAACATACCATTTCAACATCGTAAAATCTCGTAACCCGGTTAATGCTCTCACTGAAGCTTCGGTCATTTCATTCCTCCTTAACTAATATACTGAAATAATTTTAAAACATGAATGTTTTATACGGCAAGGATAGAATACCAAAAAAAAAAATTCAATCTTTCAGAAAATTGAATAAAAAAAAAGGGGGAAACAATTCCCCCTTTTTCTACTTTAAAACCTTCGATTATTTTACATCTATCTGGATCTTTTTCGCTTTGACCTCATCGGCCTTTCCGATCTTCAATTCGAGGATTCCATCTTTTAATGAAGCTTCGATCTTTTTCGGATTTATATCTTTCGGAATTGTGAAAGATCTGCTGAATGATCCAAAGAAACTTTCAACTCTGTGATAGTTTTCCTTTTTGATCTCCTTATCTTCCTTCTTTTCCCCTCTTATGTTCAATACATTCTCTTTCAGATCGATCTCGATATCATCTTTTTTCAGTCCGGGAATCTCAATTTTAAAAACATAATTATCTTTAGTCTCATAAATATCGGTTGCAGGATTCCAGTCGGTAAATCCTTCCGGCTCTCTTATTCCCTCGCTAAGAAGATCATTTTCAAATAATCTGTTTATCCTGTCACCCAGCCTGACAAGATCTCCATAAGGTTTCCATTTTAATACAGTCATTTTTACCTCCTTTTTTTTATATAAATATTATAGTGCTAAAAATCCTGTTTGTCAACTTTTATTATTATTTCTTTATCATATTTATTTGAGTATATTATTATCAGATTTAACGGGGATATGGAATCAAAATCCTCAATTCGATTTTTTTTATTGATTTTCATTTGGTTCCAGTGTATAAATTTCAATAATCAATTCATTATTTCCGGAGGAAAATATGATAGAAGTTGACCACATCAGCAAAAAATTTAGGATCTCAAGAAAACAACAACGTGAACTTGGTGAAGATCATTCGGGAGGTAAATTTATCCAATCCGTAACAGATGTTTCCTTCAAATGCAGACCCGGAAGAATTTTTACTCTGCTTGGGCCTAACGGAGCAGGGAAAACAACTACGTTAAGAATGATCGGAACAATTCTGACTCAAGACAAAGGAACGATCAGAGTTGCCGGTCTTGATACACTGGAGGATCCGGATAAGGTCCGTGCGAAAATCGGATTTCTTACCGGTACCACAGGACTATATTCAAGACTCACTCCTGAAGAAATGGTAAAGTACTATGCAAACCTCTACGGAATATCAGGAAAAAAATTTATTGAAAAGAGAGATTCCATATTTGCCCTTCTTGAGATCAACGAATTCAAAAACAGACGAATAGGAAAACTTTCTTCGGGAATGAAACAAAAAGTATCAATTGCGAGGACACTCATCCACGATCCGGAAGTTGTCATCTTTGATGAACCCACTGTCGGGCTTGATGTTCTTACGTCAAGAAATATAATCAAGCTTATAAGGGATTGCAGAAATAATGGTAAAACCGTTATATTTTCAACTCATATAATGGGAGAGGTCAACATGCTCAGCGATGATCTTGCAATAATGAACAAGGGGAAAATAGTTTTCAATAATTCTTATAAAAATTTCAAAACAGAAATGAAATCATCAACGATCGAAGATGAATTTGTCAGGATCGTGGGAGGTGAGAAATGAAGAGAATTCTTATTATATTCAAGAAAGAGATGAAAGATATCCTGCGTGACAGACGAACCCTGATCATAATGATAGTAATGCCGCTCGTTCTGTTCCCATTGATCATAAATATAAGTTCCAAGTTCATGATAAAACTTGAGACAAGCGCTTCAACAAAAATTCTCAAGGTCGGTGTTCTCCTAAACAATAATGACAGCAGGCTCAAAGAATCAATAGCATCGAGAAAAGATATGACATTGACTAATATTAAGGACGAGGATCATATTTCAGGAATGATAAACAATAATACTCTTGATTTTGGTGTTGTTCTTGACAAAGATTTCGACACCAAGGTTATGACATTGGAACAGGGAGAGATCCGGCTCTATTTCAAATCTTCTGCAAAAAATGATATCTCAAAGAAAAGAATAGATGAATTATTATCTGATTATAAAAAAATTATCATAAAAGAGAGATTCAAAAAGCTTGATCTCAGTCCCGATGTGATAGAAGCAATAACCATAACCGAAAAGGACATTGTGACCGTTAAAGAGAAATTCGGAGAAAAGGTGGGCGGATTCATACCTTATCTTTTTGTGATATTTTGTTTTGTAGGAGCGATGTATCCGGCTATTGACCTTGGCGCCGGAGAAAAGGAAAGAGGAACGATCGAAACACTTCTTGTCAGCCCTGCTACAAGATTCGAAATAGTGATAGCAAAGTTCTCTGTAGTAACATTATCAGGAATAATAAGTGCTATCCTTACTTTTGTCGGGCTTTATGCATCAATAAAACTGAACAACGATATCCCTCCCGAATTATTTGACCTTATACTTAAAGTGATAGATGTAAACTCTTTAGCTTTTATTTTCACACTGATAATACCTGTCAGTGTATTGTTCGCCGGGATGTTACTTTCATTTTCCTTTTTCGCAAATTCATTCAAGGAAGCCCAAAGTATAATGACCCCTTTAAACTTTATTGTAATTATCCCGGCATTTATTGGAACACTTCCGGGGATGAAACTAACTGTTATAACAGCAATGATCCCGATCCTAAATGTTTCACTGGCCTCAAAAGAGATCATATCGGGAACCATCAACAGCGGACTCCTTGCACTTGTATATTTATCTATGTTCTTTCTGGCTGCTTTAAGTCTTTTTATTTGCATAAAGTGGTTCGGTAGAGAGCGGGTTATATTCAGAGGGAGATAACACCGGGAAAATGGAACTAGTGATTTTTCTTTTCTCTCTGTGATAAAATCCTTAAATGAAAAGTACGCCCTGGCTGCCGGAAATGAGTTACGAAAGAAGAACTCTGATGCTATTTGGCGGACTTTTCTCTATTTTCACAACAATGATCATAGGCAGAGTGCCAATAGGATTCATTCTGCTTATTACGTCCTTTCTTATTATTGCTGAATTTTCATTCAGGTATTTTTCATCCTCAACAATGCTTCCCTATGCTCTCATGATAACTGCACCTGTTTCACTTATCTGCTATTCAACAACCTCTGACTTCATGATAAGATTTACGATCTTCATTTTAATGATCTATATTTTCACAGCACCACTAATACCTGAGAACAAAAGAAGACATATCCCCGACCTGAAAGAGAAGCCGCTGCTTATATGGATAATACCACTATTTCTGTTCATTTCCCTCTCTGTCTGGCTTGATCATAAAGGTGTTCAACTGTCGGGAGACGAACCTCATTATCTGATGGTTACACAAAGTCTGGTTGAGGACCACGATCTTTCTTTGAAGAACAATGTCGAACAAAGAACTTATCTTGAATTCATTCCAACCGATCTTCCCGCTCACATGATCATTCATAAAGGAAAACATCTTTCATTCCATATGCCCGGACTCTCTTTTGTCCTCATACCGTTTTACATTATTTTCAATGCTTTTGGAGATATTATCTCTCCGCAATTGTTCTTCAGGATATCAATTTCTATCATCAATTCATTTTTCCCTCTTATTCTGTTTTACCTTCTCGGATATTTTTTCCCGGGCAAAAATGTTACAGGTGTCTGGCTGATATCAATAATGTCCGTCCCTTTTTTATTCCATTCCGTCCACATATTTCCGGAATTACCTGCTGCAACCCTTCTTGCCGGATCTTTTCTTTTTTTATTCAGGAAGTCAGGAAGTCCTGCGATTGCAGGATCCCTTTTCTCTCTCACGATCTGGTTCCATGTCAAATATTACCCTCCATTGATACTATTTGCGTTATTTGCAATCTGGTATATTTACAAAAAACATTCAAAAATGGATCTTTTCAAATTTCTGATATTTCCATTCTTCAGTTCCGTCATCCTGCTTATTTTCAGCAAGGCGGTCTATGGAACATTCAACCCTGCAGGAATATTCCCTGCCGAGAGCTACTGGTCCACCCCTCTTATACTTAAGATCAAAGTTTTCCTTGCGTATTTTATAGACCAGAGAGACGGGTTATTGCTTTATGCTCCGACCATGTTTTTTTTCATATTCGGTCTGAAGCTCAGGAAAACATCGTGGAAAATTCCCGTTGCGCTTACAGCTATTTATACTTTCTTCCATGCTATTACAACGGTAAGAGGCGCTCATGCACCAGCGGGAAGACCTCTAATATTTATACTTTGGATAATCATTCTTTTCATGTGTAATCATTATTTTCGTTCAGAAAAAAAATATCTATTCAGAATTATGACCGGAATAAATCTTTTTATCCTTTTCTGGATACTTCAATATCCTCAATTCGTATATCAGCCAGTATTTTCATCGACCTCGGATGGAAGCTCATCTTTTCTGAAATTCATGGGGAGCAATACATTGGATCTCTCAAAATTCTTTCCTTCCTTCCTCACAAATCGAGGATATCCTTATATTACAGATCTAATCTGGATAGCAATACTTGTACTTGCTATTCTAGCATTCTACTCGGGGAGATCCGGCTCTATCTCTGTCTCAAACAGGAAAATAAAATATATTTCGACGGGGATGTTCTTTCTTTCCGTTCTCTTTTTATCAATTTTCCCTCATGTTAATATTTCTGCAAAAGACCATTTCAAGAGAGGCGGGATATCTATGTTCAACACTTCTTCAAATTTCGTATGGGTGGATAACAAACAGATGTTCAGGATAAAAAGTGGTGAGGAGTATACTATCTATTTTGAAGAGAGAAAATGGAAAAAAAATATTTTATTCCATTTCGATATACCGGAAAATTCTTCGCTCATAGTTGAGAATGCGAAAGATCTGATATTTAGGGGGAATAAGATAAGTAAAGCAGAATTCAACATCGATCTGTCAGGAATGAACAAGTTCAGATCAATGAAAAAAGATCTTATTCCTGTATGGATCAAAACGGGATCTACTCAACAAAACAAGTTCTTTTTTCTCAGGATGGACGCAAAATGAGAATGGAAAACACATATCAGGTAAAAAATATCATTGATAAAGTCCTTTACCCTGAAAAAAAATTCCCGAGATCGCTCTTCCCTAACCTTATCACCATTCTTACAGCCTTGTACAGGGATAAGGAGAAGATCATAAGCAGCGAGAATATAGGATTGATCATTGAAGGTCCGGAAGGAATTGAAGAAAGAGTTTGTAAAATTGTTGGTCTGAAGGCACTCCTGAATAATGACCCGGGGACACTTGTTCTTATTTATAGAGACCTTATGTACAAATATATTTTCAAAAGACACACAAACAAAGATGAAGTGGAAGAGATCGTTCAGGAAATAATAACCAGACTTCTTAAGAATAAAATAAAAAGTATCCGGAAACGTTTTAACTTCGATGATCCCGCATTACCAACCTTCACATCCTATTTTCTGGTCACTATCCGTAATATATATATAGACATAATAAGAAAAGAATCCAGAGGAAAGAACCTGGTTGACAACAATATGGAAATAGAGAATTATGGAGATAACAAAAAAAGTAATATGCTGAATGCACTCGTACTCGAAGAAGAATTCAGAAAATTCGATGCTCTTTTGAAACTTTATCATGAGACAGGCTCGAAACTGAATCTTACTCTCAAGATAAAATATAATATTCCTATCGATGACGCAGATATACTTTCGTATTTTCCAAACTGTACCAGTCACGAAAAAAAACTTTTCTCGAGGAACAAAGGATATTTCACAAAGAACACAAAAAGTATGGAAAAAATTACTCCTGTTTTCAACAAATATGAAAAAAAATCCAATAATCCCGATACTTTACGGAAATGGACATCATCAAAACTGGAAGAAATAAAGAGACAGATGAATCGGATTCATACAGGATCTCCTTATAACAATTCTACAATTTCAGATCTTGTTATCCTCTATTACAAATGGAAAAAAAAGAGGGGGGAATAAAATGATCAACGAAAATGATTATTTCAAAAATGATGGGCACATCAGCGATATTTATATAGCAATATGCTCGGACAGATTAAAAGAGGAAAGAGTTGACCTGGTCCCTGCAAAAATAAGATCTCATCTTGAAAATTGTGAATTATGCAGAAATTCTGTTCTTGATATATTCAGTACTACTTTGTCTTCAGAAAAAATCACTCTCACCGGATCCGGTCTCTTTTCAAAACACTCTTTTTCAGGGAAACCATTCCACTCCAGTTTGTTTCTGAGAACTGCTGCAACTTTTTTTATCCTTGCTCTAATCACAGGTATCTATATAAGAACAGGGAACCGCACACACAAAACCGTGAGTCCGATTAAACAGATAACCAGGACCGACCATATTATTCATGAAATTAAAAGCTCGAAAAGAGAATCCAACTATAACAAAATCGAAAAAACCGCTACTTCACAAAAAATATATAAAGTCCCCGTACCGGAACCTGACCCCTTCAAAGACAACCCCAACCTGGAATATATGGTTGACAGTCACCACCGTGGAAGACTTATCCATATCATTTCTCCTGAATTTAAGATACTCAAAAAGGGTGTTATCGTATTCAAATGGGAAAATCATATTGATAAAAATTTGAAATTGAAAATATTAAACAACCGGAATGAAACTCTCTATATATTTAACGCAGAAGGTAGCATGGTAAAGTTTTCAGGGGAACTGGATCCGGGGTTGTACTATTGGAAACTTGAAGATAGTGACAATCTTTACCATGTCGGGAAATTTCTGATAGAAAAATAACAACTCACTCACCGAAGAGAATAAAACCGCTCCAGTATTTTGGAAAAGCGGTATACGGATCTTTGATGAGAGAAAGTTTAGCATCTCTTAAAGAACGATAAAAAGTCTCGCCTCCAAGAATATTTTTATATAATCTCACCATAAGTTTTGATGTCGATCTGTCCTCTACCGTCCACAAAGAGAAAATAATATTCTCTGCTCCGGCAAAGAAAAACCCCCTGTTTAATGCGAGAACACCTTCGCCCTTAACAAGTTTTCCTGCACCGCTCTCACAACTGGAAAGAACAAGAAGAGGAGTGTTCAGTTTAAGATTATATATTTCTTTAGAGAACAGCACTCCATCTTCATCTTCATCTTTTTCAGTATCACCGGCAAAAACCAGCCCCGATAATACGGGATTTTTTAAATTATTTATAGTATGAGTAGCAATATGAATGAAGCCGAATTTTTGTTTCTTTAATGTTTTTTTAAATCTCGATTCAGTTGCATCACCATAAAAATATCCCAAAGCACCGATACCTTTAGAATCAAAAATATCCATGATAGATCTTACTTCTTTTGCTGTTCCCGGAAGGCTCGGCAAATCCCTTACAACAGGTTCAAAAAGGGCATTGGTTTTCCATTTGATCACCGGCGCAAAACCAAGAAAGCTCATATTTTTTGCATGAACTCTATTCACTCTCGAATTTCTAAGAACTATCGAATAATGATATGAAAATGAGTAATGTCTGACCATAAAATCAAGATCTGAAAACGATGTGGCATCACCGGCCTCAGGGATCAGAGCCTCAAACGGGACAAGATAAAGCTCACCATCCGGAATTATAATAAGCTTGGTCTTTTTTGATATAAGATCAACGACAGGACGGATCAGATTCTCGTAAAGGATCGGAGATGTTCTTAGAAATACTGATTCTTCAATTTTAACGATTGACCTGTAGAAGTCCTTGATATAACCTCTAAACTCGGGATTGACACTCACTTCCCTTGATATAAAGTTTTCACTTGTAATAATAAATATATTTAATTTAGTGTCAGTGAGAAAATATTCGATTATCGCTTCATTCTTTCTCAGCCCTTTCCTGATCCGATCTATATCAGGTGCCCAATTCCGGAACTTCAGATCATAGTATTCGGGATATTTGGTCTCCAGATTACTGATAAATTTCTGATATCGGTTCCGGGTTTCAAAATAAGATGTCTCAAGAGCTTTTCTTCTGATCGCCGATTTTTTCTTCCCGCTCATATAATCCCTTTCAAGAAGAAGTTCCAGCCTTACGATCTCATGCTTTAACATCCTCTCGGTTTCAAGTAATCTCTTCGGAATTCCGGCAAATTCTTTTGCGTTTGAATCAGATATCATTCCCCATAACAATGCAGCCTTACTCTTTTCTGAAAACCGGAAAGCTTCCGATCTGTAATAACCATCTCCTGTAAGTCTAAACAGATCGATCGAAACCTTCAGGGCTTTTCTGTAAACATCACGGGATACAGATTCGAAACCGGGATCATATTCATCAGGTTTATATTGGTTCCTCATAAGTTCAACGAGTTTAGTAGATTCCAGATATGTGGTGAAAGAACATTTCAAATCATCTATTTTGCTTTTCATGAGGGAATATCTTTCGAAGAACGAATCCCCTTTCAAACTCAAAACTTTGAGAAGATCTTTTTTAAAATAAAGGTTTCCGCTCAGCTCCGGATTATCACAGATACTTTCAGGAGTAAATCCTGTCACAAGTGATTTCAGGGAATTCTGCAGAAATTTTAGCGAATTATCATATTCTTTCTCCAGAAAATAAAGTTTCCCCAGTTGAAAACAAGTATCCCCGGTGAAGAGATGGCCTTCACCCAGTTTGTCTGTTTTAATATCTAGAGAATTTTTCAGAAATTTTTCAGCCCGGGGAAATTCCTTTTTGAAGATCAATGCAGTACCAATATCGTGGTATGTATCTGCAACTTCCAGACTCTCTTCACCAAAAAGATCGGTCCTTATCCTAAGAGCTTTCCTGAAGTTGTTCATCGCCCGTTCGAAATCACCTTCAAGGGCATAGATTATCCCTATATTCTCGTATATTATTCCGGAAAGATGATGTGAACCTCCATAGGTTTCCAAATAGACTTTTAACGATTTCCCCAGAACACGCTTTGCTTCAGAGTAAAATTTCTGTTTTATTCTGTTTCTATCAATGAACTTAAAATTCATAAAGAAATTTTCATCAATATTTTCAAATCTTCTCAGTTTTATCAAAAGTGATTTGTAATAATACGTATCTGCTTCTTTCATATTGCCCATGTTCCTATAGACAAGAGAAATACTATTATAACTTTTAGATACCTCTTTGTGGTATTTTCCAAACGCAGCAATTCTAACAGCAAGCGCCTTTTTGTAAAGCTCAAGAGCCTTATCATATTTTTTGTCCCTGAAATGCTTGAATGCCAATTTGTGATAACTGTTTGCTATCTCTGAATATTTGTATCCGGAATGTGCCAAAGCAATGTCCAGCCCTTTGTTCAAATAATTAAGTGCAATATCATATTTTCCTTCAAGTCTGTAATTATTGCCCAGCCTGATATAATTCTGTATTACTTTTTCCCAATTACCTTTCGAAGAATAATCTTTAACCGCTTTCTTAAGAAAATAGATCGACATATCATACGAAGCTTTATCAGCAAAATTTTCAGCTTCGGTCTCTGCTACACTTTTAGGGGTTTCAGAAAGATCCAGGTTAATTTCGGGTGTTTTTATACATCCGGAGAGAAAGATCAGCAAAAGAACAAAAGTGATTAAAATATCTTTTCTTAATATATTTGACATATTGGTTTTTATGAATAGAATTATAACTTATTAAAAAATAATTCATAGTTCCGTTTTTTTTTTCGAATTTCGTAGTAACTATTATGGAGATCATATGCTTAAAAAGACATTCCAGATTTTTGTCCTTATACTACTTCTTATAGTTTTTACAACTTCACCTGAATTTGCAGGAGAAAAAGTTGATATTCCGGGCAATTCGACTATCCTTTCCCGTTATTTGAATTTCTACTATAATTTCCCGTCCAAAGATTTCATTTATCATTTAAACGATATGCTGATCTTCTCCGAAGCCCCCACTAATAAATTGTTCAAGAAAGGGATTCGCGGGAAATTATCAAATATTATTGAAATGAAAGATAAGATCGAAAATCTTATTAAGACCAGATTTCAGTACGAAAAAAATATGTTTACAATAAATCTGTCAAGCAGAAAAGGATTTCGCAACGCTTCCAAACTACTTAATTATCTCGGACTTTTTTTAAAGAAAAAAGATTCCGGTATGTATCAGATAGAAGAAGACAATTCTGCCGGGATTGTAGATTATCACAAGTTTGTCAATCTCAGAGTAAAGAGCATAGAAAAACTTATCAATCGAACAAATCGTCTTTTTTACAACCATAGCAATTCTTCTATGGATATTCCGTTCACATTCAAATTCCTTAAGGCATGTACGGGCCTTGAAGTAAACAGTGGGAATTTTTTGAAACTAATGACCGAAAACAAACAATTTTCCATATTGATCGGAATTCTTTACAGACTTTCTAAAAGTGATATAGACTATATTTCAGAACTTGTCCCTGGAGGAAATGCATGGAAAAATATCTATTCGGATAAACTTTTTCTTCTTGGAATGTTCAACCTGTCAACAGCAATAAGAACAGAGGGGAAAGAACTTGTACTTCCGGGCGGAAAAAACTGGGCTGCATTCTGGTCATCCCTCGCCGGGGTTCAATATACAAATTCGAATCTGTCCTTTCTAAAAAGTATCGCAATAAAAAACGGGGGGAAATTAAATTATCTTTATTCATTTTCATTTTTTATTCCTGAATCAAAACTAAAACCGATACTGTTTAATATGAATCTGTCAAAAATGAAAAGCATCTATGATCTCATTGTCCTTGCAAAAAACGAAAATCTTGCTGATAACAGATTCGCCAGATTGAGAAGACCGGGATTTTATAATTTATTGTTCGCACTTGAAACTAATAACGGAAAAGTAATTTTCCCGGGAAATATAAACGACTGGCTTGCAATGCTTGGTGTTGATAAAAATTCTAAAAGATCAGAAAAGGATATCACAGAAAACGATCTGTATTTCAAATTTATAAAAAAATTACTGAAAAAGAAAATAAAAAACGGTCATACAACGCCTGTTTTTAAATTTATTTCAATTTATTCAAGATTTCAAAACAGACCCGAGTTGATCAGTAAAGAAACGCTGAAATTATTCTATGATGGATATGACAAGTACAACATTCTCATCGACTACATTGAAAAGATAAATATAATTGAGAAAGATACAGTAAAAAAATTATTCTCCTGGGTTCGAAATATCGAAAAACTCGGCAGGAACAAAAGAGATATATTCACTGCAATTTATCAGTCTCTTTTCGAGATACTCTCTTTTTCATCGAAATATCATCCAAACGGTTCTGATTTCGATCAAATGATAACGGATCTGTTAGATATTCCTCTCGATAAAAGCAAATTCATTGACAACATTTTTAAATACTTTAACAAGAACATGAAAATCCCACTAAGAAGAAGCTATATTGACGGAAGGTTCTTCGGATTTATATTGTCCGGTATAGATAATGAAATGATAAGGCTTTACAACTCTGATTATGAGTTGATGAACAAAGATATAGTCCGGAAATCGATCAACAGGATAATCACATCACAGGAAGTGATCGATCTTTCTACGGTATTTGAATTTAATAATCTGTTAAACAAACTCCCACTATCAACACAAGCTACAAAGATGTCCAGATACAGGAAAATAGTGGAATTGTTTCAGCAAATCTCACATCCGGAAATAAGTGATGATGCACCAAAGTTCATAAGAACGAGAGTCGTATCATATAAGAGGTCTGAACTGAACAGAGACCTCGAGAAACTAAAAAATCTTATCTCCGGTAGAAATACTGTAAAAGCAATAAAAGAACTTGCTAATAAATTCCGTTCTAAGTACATATTCCCTCATCTTAAAAATTATTTTGTAACCGTTGCTTATGCTTTGAATGCAAAAACTGACAAGCTGAGGATTTTTATTAATCCTAACCTTGTAAGGCTTCACGATTTCGAATATTCTGATAATAATACCCCATGGAATTATTCCGGCAGACCGGATTCCATCCTTTCAGCTAAATCGATCCCCGGTTTCAGACTAAAAGGCGGATTATCAAGATTGAATATTATTTTTGCATCCGTTTGGAGAGATCAAATGCTTGCCGGAAATATTATTTTTGACAAAGAACTCGTTGAATCCGTGTTTTACAATCTTTTTAATATCTACCCATATGCAGAAATTAAATATTTTCCTGAATATGCTTCTTTGCTAATCAATTTCGGAGTCGAACTGATAGACAGGGGTAAAAATGATCCTGAAATTAACGGGAAGATCAAGATTGAAGCAGAAAAAATATTTTCGGGAAATATGTACAAAAATATTATTGACCACCTTGACGGCAATTCAGTGAAACCTCTGCTCTTCTATGATCAATACTTTAAACTGGGCAAAGCTTTCCTTAAATATAGTAATATAATCGAAAAATTCCATTTAGGAGCTGAATTGAAAAAATATTTCACTCTCCCGCTGAAAGCAGAACTAAATAATGAAAAGAAATTGTTCGGAAACATCTATTTCAAAACTCTTGGATCACTTAAACCGAAGTGGAAAGAATCCTTTCCACCCGAGGTCGGCAATCTTTATAATTCCGGTGCTCTGAACGGAGAATCCTTCCGCGAGTTTAAAATGAAATTATCCTACCTGTCAAATAAAAAGAAATATCCTCCATTACTGCAAGGACATTTTCTTTTCAACTATCTTATCACAGCTTTTCCGAGGTTCTATCAACAGAATTATGATAAGGATTATTATACAACCTATTTTATATTCAATATATTGAATAATGCAAACCTAAGTAAAATAATAAAGAAATACCAGAAAAAAGGCTATGTGAGGTTAAGATGAAAATATTTAGTTTAATACTGATTCTCTTCCTGATTTCACCTGTTTTCGGAAATGAGACTGAGAAAGTGGTAAATCCTGAAATGAAATTCATCTCACCCGAAAAGAATGAGGTATGGGTCGGAAAAAAGAACATTAAGATCAAAATATCCGGAATAGAATTAAAAGAGATACAGTCGGTAGAACTTTTTCTTGACGGTAAATTTCTGAAGGAGTTTAACAATCCTCCCTTCACTCTCCAATACGATTTTGGAAACTCTCCGAGGAACAGAGTTCTAAAAGCAATATTGAGAGATTATGAGGGCGTTTTGCTGAGAGAAGAAATATCTTCATATAAATTTGATGATATCCAAAGTGTCAATGTCATTGAAATGGCGATCCCGATCGCAGTTATTGATAAGCACGGAGACTATGTGAAAGGTCTTACAAAAGATAACTTCATATTATTTGAGGATGGCAAACCCATCCAGATATCCTACCTTAATCTTATCGGTCAGCAAAAGAACGACTTTCATCTTATTCTTTTGATTGATATCAGTTCTTCAATGAAAGATAAGATGGATTACATCAAAGATGCAGCCAAGATGTTCCTTGAAGACCTGATGAGAAAGAAGGACAAGGCGATTGTGATCTTCTTTAATCATGAAGTAATAGAAGATACAGATTTCTCCAGTGATATTGACGAGCTCATCAACTCCATATCACTTGCCTTCCCTTTCGGGGCAACGTCAATGTACGATGCGATCGCTCATTGTATAAATCTTGTGAAAGGAGTTAGCGGAAGAAATATCATTGTTGTATTTTCAGACGGAGAAGATAACAGTTCTTTCATTGATCCCTACACTCTCATGAAAAAAGCAGAAAAATCAAATACTGAGATATATTCTATTGGGAAACGGACATATTCACTTTCATCTGATGATCAATATAAAATTCTTCTCGAAAAAATAGCGAAGTCTTCCGGCGGTATACCGTTCTTCTTCGACCATGTAAGTGAAGTTAAAAAAGTATATAAAAAGATAAGAAAAGATATTCAGGCAAAATATCTCCTATATTTCTCACCGAAGAAGAAAGGAAATATTAAAACATTTAGAAAAATATCTGTAAAACTGAAGAATACAAAAAGACATAAGATCAGGACCGTAAAAGGTTACTATTATTAAGGAGAATATAGATGAAAAATCGACTTATTATACTTGCAATATTTGGCTTAATGCTCTTTTCAACAGAATGGACGCAAACCGGAGAAAAGAAAGTTAAGGAGACAGTATCAGTATTGAACATAGAAGTTCCGGTAAGAGTTTTTTATAAGAACGAACTCGTTGACGGCCTCACAAAAAACGACTTTTCTCTTATCGTTAACGGGAAGGAAAGAAATATCGTTTACTTCAATGTTGTCAAGAAACAAATTGAGTCCGACAAGATAGTCTCTGATAAGGGAAAAGAACTACCTCCGAGATATTTTGTTCTCGCGGTCAATATCACAAATTTTGATACAGATGTAAAAAAAGGTGTTGTTCAAATAGTAGACAGGATAATGAAAAAGAATGACGCTATGCTTATATTTATAAATGATAAAAGTTTAACGATCAGGAATTTCAATGATAAGACTGCTGCAAAAAAGAAGATATTTGACCTGATAACGGACGAGAGTATCATCGCAAGAAAAAAAATGCTTCTTTATTTCAAACAGTTGGAGAACGAAATAAACCTGACAAAGTTCAGGCTTTCACTCAAACAAACTGCCGGGAGTAGAAATCCGATAGATCTTAAGCAGGATATTTATGCCATTTCTGATTTTCTTAGAAAATATCTCATAATCTGGAAAGATTATAAAAATAAATATCTTATTCCCGATGTGAAAACCTATCTCCTGTTTTCAAAACATCTCCAGAAGATACCTGTGGAAAAATGGGTAATCAGTTTATATCAGCAGGAATTGTTTCCGAGGATAGTAATGAAAGGAGAGATAATGAGAAGGATCCAGACTCTCATATATAAATGGCAGGCAAGTACAGATGCCGAGGTATTGACGTATTCCAGAACAATATCTAAACTGGTGAATGAGATCAGTAGAGAGCTGAGCATATCAGAAGGATTTCCGACCGAAGAAATAACAAAAATCTTCACAAAGGTCGGAGCTACTTTTCATTCTATTTTCATCAATACGATAATGCCTTCCTTCAGCAAAGATATGGAGTATAAAAGAATATCTACCGACCTGGAGAATAACCTGAGAAGTCTTACAAAAAAGACCGGTGGAGTTCTTATTACTTCAAAAGATCTTGAAAAAGCAATTGAAAAGATCGTAAAAAAACAGGATATTTATTATATCCTTACATATGCCCCGAAAGAAGGTGAAAAAATTGAAAAATTGAAGATCAAGGTCCATAAGAGAAAACATAAACCTATCTACGACGACAACATCAGGACTGAATTCACAAAGAAACCTGCAAAAGGAATTCTGATCAATACTGACAAAGAAATAAAAATAGGTGATATCAAATTCAATGACAAACGGCTTTCATTCAAGGTCATGGAGTTTTCTCAACAAAAAACATCTCAGGGAATAATCGGTTCTGTTCATGTCAGGATACAGATCAATAATATGCAGGATAATCCTGTTTTTGATAAAAGTAATAATTTTAATACTAAGAATCTCGAATCAAATATTTCTCTCAACTTCAAATGGCTTAACAGAGGAAGATATGAGATCATTATAGAAGCAAAAGATAATTATACCGGAAAAATGGATTCAGATTTTATTCAGATAAAAGTTGAGTGAATAAAGACTCAGACTGAATCTCTTTAATTATTTTCATTAAACATCTTTTGTGTATCCAGATTGTAGAATTCTCTTAAAATTTTATACAACTCCGGATTTTTGTTTACCATTTCATAAGGCCTTTCGAAAAAATATTCTGTTGCAACCGCGAAGAACTCCGCTTCGTTCGTCCCTGCATACTGTCGAAGAAAAGATTTTCCTTTATTAACCTTTAACCTCTCTTTCTCCATTATCCCGATCCACTTTTTAACCCCTTCTCTATCACCACTTATTAAAGGAACACCTGACAGTAAAGGATTCTCGAAATCAAAATAGTGTGCTATCTCATGTATCAATGAATTGTATCCATCCCCGGGATCTCTAAAACTTTTCTCCAGAATTTTCTCAGTGACAAGCAGAGGACGCCTTTCCCCTGCCATTCCGGCTATCTGACCCTTGAAAAGATTATATTCGGGATCAAATGTCTCTCCCGGATATACAACTACACCATCAGTAAAAGGAGGCTCCCATTCATGTCTGCCGTGCAATATCGTCGCAACTCCAACCGCTACCAATATTTTTGTTTTATTATCGGTCTCCTCTCCCCTGATGCTCCTTACACTGTTCTCACTTAGAAATATTAATATATCTTTCTCAAATATCCTCTTCCCTGTTTCACCAAGAAAATTATAGAATTTTGAATATTTTACTAATATTTTCCGCCATTCTTCAGGGAAATCTCTTCTCACAGCCTTTAATCTCTTTGTTTCTTTTTTAAATGCAGTAACAACATAGAGCAGCACAACAAAAACAGAGCCTATTCCAATTAATATATCCGATGAGTAAATAGAAAGGAACAAACCTGTCAACACTATTAGAACAAAGTATATAAGCTTAAAAACCAATTCATTCTTATATGCAACTTTCATTAGATCTCCCTTATATTTTTTTCGGACTATCTAACTGAATACATTTTCAAGTACTTCAGGCATTTCAGGCTTTCTCCGTTTGTTAAGAGAGGTCCCGAACACTTTTCCTTTCAGAACCAGTTTCTCCTCAGGAAGCAAAACAATATCCTGAATAAAAACAAACCTGAGTGGCGACACTCTTTCCATTTTCGTATCAATCCTGAACCTGTTCCCGCTAACAAGAGGGAATTTATAATCAAGTTCAACCCTTATCACCGTAAGCATAACTCCCTTTTCTGTCATATCAGCAAAATCTATCCCGATTTTTTTTAAAAGAAGATGGCGGGCATGCTCAAGATAATTTTGATAATTAGCATTATTCACTACTCCCTGCATATCACATTCATAATCCCTGACTATAAATTCAGAATGGTGTTCGATCTTTTTCATCCCTGCCTCCATAACCTATCCGGTGTTTCAATAATAGAATTATATATCTAAATTATCCATCACAGCAATAATATATATCTAAAAAAGAATAATCCCGGATTATTACAACTATTTTTTTGTATTATTGTTTTTTAAAAGGTTGAAATATATTTTTTTTTTGTTAATACTGTAAAATATGGATTCGTCATCAGTTTTTACAGGCATTATTCTGATCCTTCTGTTAACAATATTTTTAATTTCATTTTTATGGTACAGAGGACGCTCAAGAAGTGAGCATGAATTAAATGAAGCTTACAAAAAGATGGAAAAACTTTCAAAATACGACCCTCTGACCCAACTATGTAATAAAAATTCAATGATGGACAGGATTGAGATAGAGATGATAAGAATGGGACGAACATGGCGTCCTTTCTGTCTTGTTATGATCGATGTCGACAATTTCAGACAGATAAATGATGAATTCGGAAGAGACTGTGGAGATAAGATCCTGGAAAGCCTCGCTCTTATCCTTATTAAAACCTTAAGAAAACAGGATACCGCTTCAAGATGGGACGGGGAAGAATTCCTTCTGCTTCTTCCCGAAACATCCATGGATGGAGGATATATAATTGCAGAAAAAATAAGAGAATCTGTTGAATCGACAAAAGTAACATACGGGGATATAACTATGGATTTCACGATCACACTTGGTGTCGATATTTATGACAGGCTCGGTCCTGTAAATTTCAATATCCGTAAGGCGGCGGTAGCACTGTTCGAAGGTATACAACGTGGCAGAAATACAGTTGTAAGATCTAATGACCCTGATCTTGATCTTTCAAAGTATTCTGAATCTTTACAATAAACAAAAAATCTTTTTTAAATTCCGCAATATTTCATAAGGCTTTCTATTTTCAGCAGATTGAAAAAATTTCTTCGAAGTTTATAATAATATTTGATATCAGTTAATGGAGTAAATATGGAAAAATATAAAAAGCTTCAAATTATCGCGGTGGTCTTTTTCTTTCTTTCATTATCTCTCAGTGGCTCATGGCAACAGGAACTTGTAGAATTTTATTCGCAACCTGTATTATCGAACGGTTCCAATGATGCCTATTACCCCAGCGTGATCTTTGATCCTCTCCATTTTGGTGAAACAACGGGAGATTCTTTAGGATCGGGATCAGAGACCTATCTGACTATCCCTTATTATAAAATGTGGTTCTCAAACGGAGCCGGAGTAGGATTTGCATACTCGAATAACGGGATAAACTGGACGATCAGTAGTGGGGGAAGCGTAACCGGACTAACAAATCCTCACCATGTTTCCCTGATCTATTCAGGAGGAAATTATTATATATGGTATTGGGATACTTCAGAACTCTATTCCCATTCTTCGATAAGGTATGCAGAAAGTTTAGACGGGATATCATGGAGTAACGATCAAACTACGACCGGGAATCTGATAACCGGTGTTTCTCCCGATTGGAACAGAGGATCTTACGGCCCCTGTCAGGTATTTTATAACGATTCGGCCTCAAATACAGGCTCAAATCCTTTCAATTATTCATTCTATATGTATTTTGATGGAACTACCGGAGGTGTGGAAGAGACGGGATTGGGATATTCCGCAAATGGGATCAACTGGCAATTGTATGGCCGAGTATTGCCACATGGGAACACCGGAGATTGGGATTCAGCCTATGCATCAAGGGGGACAGTAGCCAGGATCGATCCAACCGAATGGCACATGTGGTACTCCGGAGGGGCAACCCGACTTCATGAGGGGATTGGCCATGCCACTTCAACAGACGGGCTGAACTGGACCAAAGATGCAGGTAACCCCGTCTGGCATATCACTGACGGTGTTTCATACAGAAACTCCAGAACATATACTCCATGGATTCTCTACAGGCAGGACAGATTTGCAGGAACAGGTGATAATATTCAGTTTAAAGGTTGGTTCACGGCAAGAAGCGGAAGTTCTGTCAGAACGATCTGTTATCTCGGCACCAACCAGTTATCAGACCTGTCACTGAATATGACCATCAGCAATAATTCACCAGCAAATGGAGAAACTGTCACCTATACAATCACAGTATATAACGGAGGAAACACAGATGCTTCAGGAGTGACTATTGCAGACATCCTCCCTTCAGGTGTCTCTTTCACCGGATACACTTCATCCTCAGGAACCTATTCTGAAATTTCAGGAATATGGGATATCGGTCCGGTCTCGAACGGAACCTCAGAATCACTTTATCTTACCGTCAGAATAAACACTTCAGATGCTGTTACAAATTCTGCAGAAGTTTCAACTTCGGATCAACCTGATCCCGATTCCGAACCGGATAATAATGAACCCGGAGAAGATGATCAGGATTCAATTACGACAACCGGAAATTCTTCTCCTGTTGCAATTATTGGTGGAGATTCTTTTGTGTGTCCGGTTCCTGCAATTATTGAATTATCAGCAATAAATTCATATGATAAGGACGGTAAAATAGTTGAGTATCATTGGACACTTCAATCAAAACCCTCGAATTCATCTGCAGAATTATCAAACCCTGCAGCTCAGATCCTTGTCCTGACCGCAGATCGCCCCGGTGAATATATTATTGCACTCAGAGTCAGAGATAATTCTGACCAATGGTCGAATACGGTACAAAGAGTGATCAATGCCGGCTTGGGAGAAGTTCCTGATATCAGGATAACCGGGAAGCGAAAATCAGAAAAAAGTTGGATAATCATTAAAGATTACGTTGACTTGTCACTTGAGATAAGAAAAAAATCAATATGTCAGATGAAAATCAACAGATTGTTCGTATACAGAAAAACAACAGGATCAACAGAAAGATTGATCCTTGAGCTCGATCCCACACAATTCACTTCAGGACCCGAGTCGTTCATATATAATTTTATTGATAAGTTCATCGATCACAAGAAAGTATATTCATACATTTTTAAAGTTACAGATCATCTTGATTCTGTCATTGCAGAGAGTTCTATAGTTCTAAATACACTTTGATAAATTGAAAAATTTTTTTATAAACGGTAAAATCAAATCAATTCAGTTTTGGAGGCTTAAATGAAATTCAGAAGAAATCCGGTTCAATCATTTATAAGAAATGTAGTAAGATGGGGAATTGCCTTACCATTGTGGTATTTTTTAGTGTGGCCGATATTCAAAGGAGTTGCAGATAATCTGAATGCAGCTCTAAATAATCCTCCCGACCCGGGACGTTTAGCCCTCGGTGTTGTACTTACACTTTTTGTACTCTGGTTTGCTAATACTATTGCAAAGATCTTCTATATATTACCGGAATGGGAACGACTCGTTCTCCTCAGGTTGGGAAAATCTGTCGGAACAAAGGGACCCGGGTTTTTTCTTATTCCCCCTTTTATTTATTCAATTGCCAAAATAATAGACATAAGGATAACAACTTATGAGGTCAAAGCCACAAGAACTCTGACAAAAGATAATGTTCCAATTGATGTTGTTGCTGCAGTTGAACTTGAGATAGAAAATCCCGAGAAAGCAGCGATTGCCGTTAAAGATTATTGGAAGACCACAGAATGGGCTTCAATGGAAGCCTTGAAAAGTTCAATCGGGAAAAATGATTTGAGGCCTTTATTAAGTGATACGGAGACTATAGCTTCAAGTGTTAAAGTAGCAATAGATGCAGATGCAACGGATTTCGGGGTAAATGTAAGAGCTGTCAGGATAACTGATATCAGTGCCCCTCAATCACTGATCGAAGAACTTGCCGTCATTGCCAGGGCGGAAAGGAGCTCAAAAGCAAAGAAAATTCAAGCTGAGGCTGAAGTAGCCGTAGCCGAGCAACTTGCATTGGCAAGTAAGAAACTTAATTCCCAGAATGGCACAATGGAGTTAAGACAGATTCAGGCATTACTGGAAATTTCAAAGGAAGAAAGCTCAACAATAATTATTTATCCAATGGACAGTTTCGCCGGACAGGGCATTGCTAACGCTTCAGCAGGTACAATGGCGGGAAACACTATTAATAATAAGGTGGTAGATATTAAATCCTGAGACCTATACCGATACCTGTGTGAATTCCACCAAGTTTTATGTTCATATCTTCAATTTTGTCCGATGCACCCATATATCCGAGATTAAATGTCGCAAAAAATGTGTTTGAAAAATTATAAACAATACTTCCACCGAGATATATTCCAAATTTTGTCCCATCAACAGATTCGCCGAATGCTTCTTCTTTATAATCAAAGTTTGCTCCACCTGCTTCCACTCTATACTGAAATTTATCGGAGAGGTCACCTTCATAACCAACTGCTATCTGGCAGATCTTCTGCTTCGATTTACTCTCTTCCTTAAGTACAGGTGTTTCACCTGTAATATTAAAAAGTCCGCAACCGAAAAAAGCATAAAAATGCTCACTGAACTTATAAGCAGTTTTAACCCGAGGATAGATCACATTAGAACTGTAAATATCTTTAAAATATCCATCTGAAGGCAGCATAACTGCGCCCTGGACCTCGATAAAGATCTTTTTCCCATTACCAGCTGTTAATGTCAGAGAGAACACTATAATGATCAGGATACAAAATATTCCTCTTTTATTCATGATACCTCCTAATGGTTTCGGAAGGAATTATCAAATACTCCTCTCCGCTCGAATAATGGATTTTACATTAATCAGAATATCTTTTCAATATAAGTTCTTTTTTTCATTTATTTCATTTTTTTAGCTTTAACGGTAAAAAAAATAACGGAGTTAACAACTACCTTTTTAAAAAAGGCGATAAGATCATTGAAAAAATATCTTTATTGTGAGAAATTTAGTTAATATAAAATTAAATAACAATAACAAAGGTGAAAAATGAAAGAAGGAATTGAGATTCGAAGAGATGTGAACGGAATCCCGCATATAGAAGCTGAAAGTTTTTCAGAACTGCTTTGGGGGCAGGGTTATGTACATGGCAGGGACAGAGGACTGCAAATGCTTCTTATGCGTATCCTCGGGAAAGGAAGAGCATCGGAACTTCTAGACTCATCAGAGGATACATTAAAAGTAGATATCTTTTTTAGAAAGATGAATTGGAGGGGAAATACTGAATCTGAATTAGAAAAACTTTCACCGGAGATCAAAGGTTATCTTGAATCATATTGTGAAGGTGTAAACACTGCATTTAGGGAAAAATATCCATGGGAATTCAAACTTCTTAAATATACTCCTGAGCCTTGGCTCCCGGATGATTCTATAATGATGACAAGAATGATCGGCTATCTTACTTTGGCGCAATCTCAGGCAGAAATAGAGAGATTATTTATCGAAATGGTACAGGAAGGGATCTCGGAACAGAAACTTAAGGAGTTGTTTCCCGGAATTTTAAACGAACTCGACATTGAATTGATAAAGAAAGTCGAACTTGGAGAGCGGATAGTTCCTCCTTCTCTTCTCTGGAACAAAGCTATCCCACGTATGATGGCATCAAACAACTGGGTCATATCCGGCAGTCGAACCTCTTCCGGAAAACCTCTACTGGCAAACGACCCTCATCTTGAAGTAAACAGACTCCCCAACATCTGGAGTGAAATTGTTATGAGATCCGGGAAGAAACATATCATGGGCGGGACCATGCCGGGTTTCCCCGGGGTCCTTACAGGAAGAACTGAAAAACTTGCCTGGGGAGTTACATATTCCTTCATTGATGCAGTAGATTCATGGATAGAAAAATGCAGGGACGGAAAATACTATAGAGAAGAAAATAATGAATGGGTAGGATTCAACGAGAGAAAAGAGATCATTAAGAGGAAAAAAAAGAATAATTATGAAGTAACCTTCTATGAAAATGAACATGGTACTCTCGATGGCGACCCTCATATAGATAATTATTATCTCTCAACAAAGTGGGCTGCATCTGAATCAGGTGCAATATCAACTACGGAGCTACTCTCTATCTGGGATGTAGATAAAGTTGAAGAAGGTATGAAAAAGTTCAGCAGGATAGAGACAGGTTGGGATTTTGTATTAGCGGACAAAGATGGAAATATCGGATTTCAAATGACAGGACTAGTACCAAAAAGGAGAAAGGAAATCAGTGGATTCATCCCGATACCCGGTTGGAAGAAAGATAATGACTGGCAGGGATTTACAGACCCTTGCGACTTGCCAAGATCTTTGAACCCTGCTACCGGGTATTTTGCTACTGCGAATCATGATCTTAACAATTACGGGAAGGCCTCTCCCATAAACATGCCCATGGGTTCATACAGAGCAGACAGGATCAATAAACTACTTGAAAATAATTCCAGGGCAACTGTTGAGGATATGTTCGCAATGCAATCTGATATTTATTCTATCCAGGCGGAATTATTCATGAACATTCTCAAGCCACTGCTTTCTGATTCAGAGAACGAAATAATACTCAGTGAATGGGATCTTAAATATGATCTTGATTCTAAAGGTGCTTTTCTCTTTGAAAAGTTCTATGAAGAGTTACTGAATGATGTGTTCGGCAAGAACGGTCTGGGAGAAGATATCTTTAAATTCCTGAGCAAAGAGACAGGAACATTTGTCGATTTTTACCGGAATTTTGATATGATCCTCCTTTCAGAAAATTCAGAGTGGTTCCATGGTTTATCAAGAGAAGAATTGTACAAAAAGACAGCAGCAAATGCACTAAATTGTAAAGCAAGGCCATGGGGAACGAAACGGAGTTTCAGAATGGCTCATCTGATATTCGGGAATAAACTCCCGCTTTTTGCAGGGTTTGACAGGGGACCGATCAAAATTGCCGGGGGAAGGTCCACAATTCAACAAGGACAGATCTATCGCAACAACGGAAGAACCACAACTTTTATGCCCTCATATAGAACTGTCTCAGATCTTAGCAACAATGACTTCTTCTCAAATCTGGCAGGCGGACCGAGTGACAGAAGGTTTTCGAAATGGTATATTTCAGATTTGAAGAACTGGCAAAACAACAAATTTAAAAAAGTTTCACCCGTCCCTGATAATAATAGTGAGATTTTTTGATCAAAGTAACTGTCACATAATGGGGACTTTTTTTTGTTATTATAATGGAAAAATTATTGCTTCAACTATATCATGTTAAAATGGAGGCAGATCATGAAGAAGAAAAGAAATTATTTTAAATCGAAAGATGTAAGTTTCATCTTTTCACTATTAGCATTGATAAGTGTATTAGTCATCCTTTCAGGGTGTATCCTTCCAAACGGATATCCGCAGCGACCTGAACCCGATTCATCAGGGAGAATGTCCTACACACAACATAATGGAAACATATACTATCTTGATAATGCATCTTTTTTCAGAAGAGGGAATTACTCAATAAAGAATGAAAGAGGACAGGTTATTTTCAGGGCAAAAGGCAATTTTTTCTCAAGAGGAATGAGTGTAACTCTCGTTGGACGTAACGGTAGTGAACTATTCACTATCACAAAAAAAATGTCAGGTTATAAATCCCGGTACAGGATCTATAGCTATGGGAATCTTGTTGCAAATGTATATAAAAAAAGGACAGCAATGTATGAAAGATTTTATGTAAACACCAGGAAAGGAAAAAATTATACAGTTCAGGGTGATTTCATGAAAAGATTGTATACATTTTATTATAGGGGAAGGGAGGTTGCAGAGGTCTCTAAGAGAGCAAGATCCTTCTCTGACAAGTACAAAATTGAAATAGCACCGAATCAGAACAACTTTGTAATACTCGCAACATCGATAATCATTGATATGGAAAACAACTACCGTTGAAGATAAGATGAAAAACAAAACAAATTATTTCAGAAAAGGTTATTTGAAGATCTTTCCGTTAATCCTTATTACAAGTATGATCTTTATCTTTTCAGGTTGTGCAGGAAATTCATACAGGCATCCTCGAACAGATCTACCTGATATGGAGAGGACATTCAGTGCGAAAGTGTATTTCATTAATCAGAAATTCTGGTCAATAAGTGAAAAATTTTCAATACTGGATGAACAGGGGAATCCGGTCTTTTATGTTAAGAAAAAATTCTTATCAATAGGTGACAGATTAAGTTTTTTGAACAGGGACGGATCTCTGGTATTGAGCATCAAGCAAAAGGTGCTAAGTCTCAACAAACAGTATCGGATCTATAGAAATAAAAAACTTATCGCAAGGGTGATAAAGAAAATTAAGCCTTTCAACGATAAGTTCATTATTGACCTTCCCGGTGAAAATGACTATATTATCAGGGGAAATTTCTTGAATTACCGTTATACATTTATGAGAAATGGAAAAAAAGTCGCACAGATATCTAAAAAATGGTCATCCTATACCGATAAGTATAAAGTGGAGATCGGTCCCCATGAAGATGATCTGATAATCCTTGCAACTGCAATAATCATTGACATGGCAAGTCATAAGGAAAGCTCGGAATAATCTTAAAAATAATACAGATAACAGAGAAAGGTATCCGTTCTTAACGGGTACCTTGTCATGTTTCAGATCTTTTCAGCTAAATTCATGGAACTCTCAGCTGCATCAATTATCTGTCCGACTTTTAAAGCATCACCAATCAGATGAACATTATCAAATTCTTTCGACAATTTATTATAAAGATCATTATCAGATCTTGTACCGGTTGTTACTAAAATATCATCAAATTTTCCCAGGGACCTTTTCTCTCCCGCGTGTTCTACAAAAACTTCATTATCAGATATTTTTTTAACTATGGTCTCTTTATAGACATCTACTTTCGGCATATATTTTTTCATGAACATCTTTGATGCGATCAACTCCATTCCACGGCCTATTTCATCAAGCATTTCAACAATTGTGATTTTCTTCCCCATATCGACAAGAGCTTCAGCAACCTCAAGCCCGATCAACCCGCCACCTATAACAACAACCTTATCGCCTTTTACTTTCGCCCCTTCAAAGAATTCAAAACCCGTCATATAATCATCGAGCCCTTCGATCCGGGGTATCAATGGAACAGCACCCGTTGCAACGACAATTTCATCAAAGTTCTCAATCCTCAGGGTGTTCTCATTAACTGTAATGTCAGTTCTTACATCAACCTCATTCTTAACTTTTCTAATAAGATCATCGAGAGGGTCTTTCAATGACCCTTTTCCGGGAGACTTATATGAAAGGACCCATTGTCCTCCCAGCTCATTTCCTTCTTCATATAGAACGACATCGTAACCTTTTTTCTTCAGATAGAGAGATCCGAATATACCGGCAGGACCTCCTCCTATAACAGCTACTCTTTTCCCCTTTACTGATCCGGCAACAAACTCTTTGTGAACCTCCGGATTTGCAATGCATCCTATTGGTTTACCCTGTTTCACATTTCCGAGGCATCCCTGCAGACAACTGCCGCAACGTACATAATTCGAACTTCCGGAAAGTACAGCTTCAGGAAAATCCGGATAAACAATCATCTGCCTGCCAAAAGCTACTCCATCAAGGGTCTTATTATTAATAAGTTTTTTAAATCTTTCATTTTTATGCATCCTTCCTGCAGCAATAAGAGATCTGGACGTCATATTTCTAATCTCTGCCAGTTTTTTATCCATAATTTCCAATGGCAATGACATCTGATTGTAATACCACTGAGGTGAATCACAAGCATTCCCCCACCCTACATGAATAAGAGAAACATTATATTTATCTGCAAGGGAAAATATTCTTTTTTGAGATTCTTCTTCTATCCCTCCCTCAACGAATTCACTTCCTGAAATTCTAAGGAATAGAAGGATTGAGGAAATATTTCTGATTTCTTTCAGGAGTTCATCAGCAAATTTAAAAGTATCCTTTCCATATTCATCTGTCCTACGATTCAATCTTTCGGAAATGAACTGATTAACTATATATCCATGACCGAATTGAAGTTCAACCGCATCAGCTCCGCACTTTTCAGCTCTTTTAACATTCTCACAAAATGAACTTATCAAAACCTTTATATCTTCTTTACTTAATTCTGAAGGTAACTGCCCTGTGGACGGACAGGCAATTGAAGACGGAGCGAATACTTCTCCCGAGGCTTTCGGGTTTGCAGCCCTCCCTGCATGATTAAGATGAACAACCGCCATAACATTTTCACTATGAATAGAGTCAATTAATTTTTTTAATCCGGTAATATGTTCATCGGTATCAAGCATCAATTGTTTTGGATGCTCTTTCCCATTAACAGAAACAGAGATCGGTTCCAGAATTATGGTTCCTATCCCGCCCATAGCTCTTCTTTTATAATATTTTATCTGATCCTCGGTTACATATCCGGTTCCGGGTGTTGATAATGCTGTCTTGACCGGGGCCATAAAATAATTATTTTTTGCTTCAAAATCTCCGAATTTCATTTCTCCTCCCGAATACTGATCATACTCTAAATAATTTTAGCAATTATCAATATATGCTACTTGATTAGTTTGTCAATTTATATCAGGAATAAAATAAAGTTTTATAAAAAATATATTTTATTATTTGACAAATCAACAAAACTTGTTATAATGCTAATCGGAACGGTTATTATTATGAAAGAAAAACAAATTAATGGGAACTACAGACAGAGCTTACAGAGAGACAGGATGCTTGAGATACTTAGAGGTACAGATACGCATCCAACTGCCGACTGGCTATATTCACAGTTAAAAACAGAATTTCCGAAACTGAGCCCGGGAACGGTTTACAGGAACCTCGGTATACTTCAACAAATGGGAAAGATCAAAAGGATCCAATATGGAAGTACATTTGACAGATATGAAGCAAATCTGTCTAATCATTACCATTTCATTTGTGAAAATTGCAACAGTATCACAGATATCACTATTCCTGCCTGCGAAGAAATTCTAAAAAATGCTGATGAACTCTCGGACCTCTCTATAAACTATCATCAAATTGAATTTTATGGGATCTGCTCTTCATGCAGGAAAAATGGGTAGCGTTTTTTTGTGATCTTCATTAATAATCATTACGAATACTATTTAAAAAGGAGAAAAAAATGGAAGAAAGAAAATTTAACATGCCACTACTTGGCGATGATTTCCCTGAACTGAAAGTTCAGACAACACATGGAGAAATGAACATACCTGGAGATCTGAAAGGAAAATGGTTCGTATTATTCAGTCATCCGGCAGACTTCACACCCGTATGTACAACGGAATTTGTAGCTTTTCAAAAAAGGATGGATGATTTCAAAAGATTGGACACAAAACTGATAGGTATGTCAGTGGATCAGGTCTTCTCTCATATTAAGTGGGTAGAGTGGATCAAGGAAGAACTCAATGTTGAGATCGAATTTCCGGTAATTGCGGCTAACGATTCAATTGCACTTAAACTCGGTATGCTTCATCCCGGGAAAGGGACAAATACTGTCAGAGCGGTATTCATCGGTGATCCTGAAGGGAAAGTCAGACTCGTATTGTATTATCCTCAGGAAATAGGAAGAAATATTGACGAGGTCGTTCGCGCCCTGGAGGCTCTCCAGATCTCTGACAAACAGGGAGCTGTGCCTGCCAATTGGCCTAACAATGAACTGATCAAAGATAGAATTATAGTTCCTCCGGCCAAAGATGTTGAGACAGCCAAACAGAGAATAAAAGATTACGAATGTTACGATTGGTGGTTTTGTCACAAACCGATTGAAAAATAGAAAGTATCTTTTTAAAGAACAGGGGTGTTCACCACCCCTGTTCTCACTCAGGTATAA
>CAYNUG010000003.1:31070-54048 GCA_964400545.1 uncultured Clostridia bacterium
TCCACTAAAAAACAATATCGTAGCACTTAAGATTAGTAAAAAACTTTTTATAAATAGTAAGACTGATATTTAATGCAAATACAATTATCACCGGAATTGCATAAAACCAGAAATTATCAATTGCTCCATCATTAAGTTTGTATTGTTTCAACAACAGAGAGATTATATAGAAAAAGATCCAATAAAAGGTCGTATTTTTCTCTCTCAACATGACCTTAAGTAGACCAAATCCTCTATCATTTTTCTTATAATTCCTGAAATTAGGAATAACACTGGGGACATTCTTCAGATAATCCTCATATTCCAATCCGAATTTGCTTTTAAGATAAGCCTCTTCAGAATAAATTATAAAATAATAGTTCAAAACAAAAAATACATTTAACAATACAAGCGCATAAATACTTGAATATGCGATCAGGATCCCGTTATAAATTAAAAAATTGCCAACATAGAGCGGATTCCTTACCAGTGAATACAACCCCTTGGTATTAAGATTCTCAGCCTTGAGATAATTTTCTCTTCCTGATGTTACCGGCTTTGAAAATCCCACGGATATCATCCTTGTCATTCCTCCCAAGAGGGCAATGACAAATCCGATAACACTAACAAGAGAATTGAAACTACCCAGATCAACTGGAGAGAACAAAAAATAACAGATTAATATTAAAGGGACAACACTTATTGCTCTGAACCTAAAACACAAATCTGCAATTTTTTCTTTTAAACCTTTAACTTCCTTCTTATCAGATGCATCAATTTTTTCATTCTTCATTATGTCAATCATTCTCCTTAATTTTGCATTCAATTATATATCATTGAACACAAAACTAAAAGAAACTTATAGCAGAAGATTTTTTGAAATAATAGCAACCACTTCTACCGTTATTACAAAGATCTCTTGCTTAACAAAATTTAATTGTTGCTGATTTAATTTAGATTAAAGTTCAACCTCGGTCATCCAGTATCCGTGAAGATTACACTTTTCAACGATCCGAACCTTCCCTGAAGTCTTTTTTACATGGAAAGCCGTTGCGGGATTCAAACTATTGGCAGTAAGCATTTTTCTTCCGGCAAACACATCATCTATATAACAATCGATAAATGTTATCAGATGCCCTTCTGTCATCGGATGAAGAACTTCCCCCACTCTCACATTAACATCCGTGCATGTCTCTTCAGGAATCAAACCACAGGTTTTTACAACTTTAACTGAAGGAAGGTGTTTAACTTCTGCTTCCGGGCTGTTCTCTTTTGATTCGACAAACACATTATTTTTCTGTTCAAAATTTTCTTTCGGCATCTTACAAACCGGGCAAGTATCCGGCACATCGTTAAAGGCCAAGTAGCCGCATGTTTTACAAATATAAACATTCATTTATTCTCTCCTTATTTATTTTTATATTATATTATAAAAAAAATGCAAATGATACCTTTTTAGTTTTATTTGAGGATTTTATACAAATACTAATAGTTAAGTTTTCATGGACTACAGATGTGGCAGCTTTTCTATAAGGAATTTGTGTCTGTTCTCAATTGTATCTGACCTGACTATGACAGGATCATATCCAATCGATATATAAATCTCCTTGAAAAGTTGAAACAGTTTTTCCTGATCTTCTCTGTTCTCCGTTCTGACACCATCAGGTATAAATTCGAGAGGCTCGAATATAAAAACCTTTTTAAATTTGAAGATCGTTGCAGACCTCCTCACTTCATCAGGAACAGGCAGATTCCCCAACTTTAAAAAAGCTATATTATCAGGAAGAGAATAGTCATGAATGATCATTTTTAAAGTATCCAGTTTTAATGCATCATCAGTCATGAGAAAGAAAAGCATCCTCTGCATCTCAGCACTATACAGAATATCTTTTTCAAAGGGAATTCCACTCTTTATCAGATCTACTATATATTCCCTGCTTATATCGGGATTGATCTTATATCCTTCCTTCTGAAGCTTTCTCAGGGAAGTTGATTTCCCGGAACTTGGGGCACCCGTTGCCAAAAACCAATTTGTATCCATCCGGACAGGATGTTCGTACAACATGGTTATCAGATTATTGTATTTTTTGTTAAAACTTTTTCCAAATTGATCTTTCATGTTTTTCAATTGAATCACTAAGTTCATTATACGAAAAATTTAAAAAAAAATTCATCAAATATTTAATTATTGAAAATTATAATAATTATCTTTGACAATTTTTTCCCATTACAAAAAAAATTGAAAATTAAATTTTTTTTTGATAAACTGCTTTTAACAGGATCCCTCTCATATCCTTTTTTTGATATGAGTCCTAAATCAGGAGTTGATATGGCTTTTAATATGGAGAAGTTTTTAGAAAATATTTTTGCCCCTGGAAAAGAGGAAACTCTTTCAATAATAATTGACACTCCGGAATATCAGAAACAGGATACAGTTGACTGGAAACAGAGAAGAAAAATGGCTGAAGAATGGATTGACCAAATCAATGCCGTTTCAAAAAAGTGGGAAATGAAAGTGAATCCTCTTGTCTCATACAAAGCAACAGGGAGTCATAATTCCAGACTCCCGGCTAAATGCATGGTCGGATCAGAAGAAAAGGATCTGGAAAATGTGATCAAAGAGTCAACAATTATTCTATCGATGCCTGAATTTTCCGCAACAGCACCTCTATATGAATATTCAATATCATTAAAAAAACTCAGGGTGGGATCAATGCCCGGAGTCGGGAAATTTATGGAAGAAACAGGTCTGGCCGCAGATTATGGAGAGATAGCAAACAAATGCAATAAATTGATCTATATCATGAAAGATGCAATCGGTGCCGAAGTAACTTTTTCAACATCGCATAAATGTTATTTTGATCTGACCAAAAATAAATTCTACGGTGATGACGGAATGCTTCATCCTGAAACAGGGGGAACAGATAAATCTACCTCAAATCTGCCTGCAGGTGAAGTTTTTACCGTCCCCAATGAAGAGCCCGGAAGCAGGACAGAAGGGGAACTCCCATTCTCGGAAGGAAATGAAAAAGGGGTTTTTGTTATCAGGGAAAACAAAATTGTTGAAATACAGGGAAATTCTCCGGAGACAGCAAAGCTTCGTAAAAATATAAATGATGATCAGGCATGGGCAAATATTGCAGAATTTGCGATCGGAGTTAATGATAAAGCAACAGTAACAGGCAATATTCTCCAGGATGAAAAAGCCGGATTTCACTGGGCATTCGGCTTAAGTAAACATCTTGGAGGGATCAACGGGGAAGACAAGTTCAACTCACCTGGAAATGTTATCCATCGGGATTTTGTATATGCAAAAGGCAACAGTATAGAATGTTCACTTCTGGAAATAATATTTCCTGACAATTCCAGACGGACACTCATAAGAAATAGTGTCCTGATCTTAGATTGACATTATAAGAGAAATATAAGAACAAGATCCCCTTAAATTTCATTTTTTCCTTTACATTGGTCTTACATCTTAATAACATTATACATTAAATCTTTTTATTACGGAGGGCAGAAATGAGTATAAAATGTATTCAGGATTATTACGAAGAGAGATTCAGTTATTGTTACGGATGTGGCAGATTAAATAAGGATGGACATCATTTCAAAACATATTGGGATGGAGATGAAACAGTTACGAGATATACTCCGGATCCTCAACACATATCGCTACCGGGATTTGTCTATGGAGGACTGCTTGCATCTATGATAGACTGCCACGGTACTGGATCTGCTGCCCTCGCATATGCAAAAGAGAACAACATAGAGTTAATAGAGTTTAACGCTCCCCGTTTTGTAACCGGCTCACTGAGTGTAAGTTATAAAAAACCAACACCAATGGGACTTGAACTTGAGGTCAGAGGAACGATCCGGGAGATCAAGGGAAGAAAAGTTGTTATCGAGGCAACGCTCCTGGCCGGTAAGGATGTCTGTGCTACAGGGGAGATAGTTTCACTTCTGGTCCCGGAAGATTTTGGGAAAAAATAATATCCCCGGAAAGTGATCATTTAAAATCAATCACATGAATCTCATCCCTACTGTTCCAATTAAATTTAAGTTGTGTTAGCTCCCTCTATCCTGTTACGGCCATTATGTTTTGCTTTATAAAGTGCATTATCTGCATCGATCAGAAGATTCTGATATGATTTCATCTTTCCCGGGAATCCAATCGCATAGCCGACACTGACAGTTAATACATTTGAAGCATCAGATTCAGGATTTGGAAGGTTAAGATCTTCAATAACCTTCCTCACCCGTTCAGCAGCCATTTCAGTTTCTTCAGGAGTTATTGCAGGGAGGAGGACAACAAACTCTTCTCCTCCATACCGTGCAACAAGTTCACCTGCTCTTTTAAATATTTTCGCAAGTGACGATGCAACCATCTTAATTGCATTATCCCCTTCCTGATGTCCGAGCTTATCATTATAATACTTGAAAAAATCAATATCGATCATGAGCAGGGAGATGTGAGCACTATACCGTAAAGCACGCCTCCACTCCTCTTCGATCTTTTCATCAAAACCTCTTCTGTTGGTAATACCTGTCAAACCATCATTTCTGACCAATGATTCAAGCCTGATATTTGCTATTTCAAGTTCAATCGTCCGTTTTGCAACAAGTTCTTCCAGTTTGATCTTTTGTTTCCTCAGGACATAGGTACTCATGAAAAGAAAAAGGACACCGGCAATAATGACCAGTGATGCCCCGATAATAATCCATAACACTCCCGAAGATAACATTTCATAATAATTGTAACATAAAGAATATGTGCTCAAAAGTGAGGAGCAATACCTCCTGTCTCATAACTACTCGATCCTGATCGCTATAACAATTTTCAAAATTTTTCGTATAACTTATATAAATATCATGCATACCTGTAAAATAAACTTTATATCTAATACAATAAAAAACAAAACTCTTGGGAGGTTAATACCATGAAACGTATATTCTTCACTATTTTACTTATTTCAATTTTGGTTTTAGGAATGAATGCAAAAAAAATTGACACAGAATCTTCAACAATAGAGAAAGCTTTGAGCGGATTGAAGTTCAGGTCTATCGGACCGGCTTTTATGTCAGGACGAATAGCAGATCTGGTCATTGATCCAAAAGACACAAAAACATGGTACATTGCCGCCGGTTCCGGAGGTGTCTGGAAAACGACAAATTCCGGAACAACTTTCAAACCTGTTTTCGACTCTCAGTCTTCATATTCTATCGGATGTATAACGATAGACCCGAAAAATTCAAATATAGTTTGGATAGGTACTGGAGAAAATGTCAGCGGGCGTCATGTAGGATATGGCGACGGTGTATATAAAAGTATTGATGGAGGAATATCCTGGACAAATATGGGATTAAAAAAAAGTGAACATATAGACAAGATCCTTATTGATCCGACAAATTCAGATACTATTTATGTTGCTGCAGAGGGCCCGCTCTGGGCATCCGGTGGAGAACGCGGGATCTATAAAAGTATCAATGGCGGAAAAACATGGGAAGCATCGCTGACAATAAATAAAGATACCGGAGCAACTGATATTGTAATGGACCCGAGAGATCCGAAAGTACTTTATGCAGCTGCTCATCAACGGAGACGCCATGTTTCCGCATTGATAAACGGCGGACCCGGTTCTGCCATTTATAAAACATACGATGGAGGAAAGAACTGGACGAAAATAATAAAAGGGCTCCCGAATGAAAATCTGGGTCAGATCGCTCTTGCCATCTCCCCTCAGAGACCGGATGTTGTCTATGCTTCAGTAGAAACTGCTATAAGGAAGATCACATTCTACCGCTCTTCCGATGGAGGACAGAACTGGAAGAAAAAAATGTCATACAAAACTCCGGGTACCGGTCCTCATTATTATCAGGAACTTTACGCATCTCCCCACCAGTTCGATAAAATATACTCAATGGAGATCAACATCCTGGTAAGTAATGATGGCGGGACCTCCTGGGGAAAAATACCGGAAGAAAAAAAACACGGGGATAATCATGCTTTGGCATTTCGTCTCGATGAACCCGAGTATCTTCTAAGTGGATGTGATGGAGGAGCTTATGAAACCTGGGATAATGGTAAGACCTGGAGATTCATATCTAATCTTCCTGTCACTCAATTTTACAGAATAGCTGTTGACAATGAAAAACCTTTCTATAATGTGTTGGGCGGAACACAGGATAATTGTACCCAGCTGGGACCTTCTGGAACTGTCAGGTCGGACGGTATATGGAATGGAGATTGGCAGATGACAGTTGGAGGTGACGGCTATACATGTCAATTTGATCCGGAAGATTCAAATATTATGTATGCGGAATCACAGATCGGTTATATGGTCCGTTATGACAAAAGGAACGGGGATAGAGTCCCGATAAGACCGATAATCGAACCGGGTGAAGATGCTGACAGATGGAATTGGGACAGCCCGCTGATAGTAAGTCCTCACAATCCGAAACGTCTCTACTTTGCTTCACAGAGAGTATACAGAAGCGATGACAGAGGAGATAACTGGACACCGATCAGCGGCGACCTGTCGAAAGGTAAAAACCGGCTCTCCGAAAAGTTCATGGGCAGAAGCTGGAGTATAGATGCTGTATGGGATAACGATGCAATGTCATATTATAGTAATATTGTCACACTTGATGAATCTCCGCTAATGGAGGGACTGATCTATTGCGGTACCGATGACGGATTGATCCAGGTCTCAGAAGACGGTGGGGAAAACTGGAGAAAGATCGACCGCTTCCCCGGCATTCCATACGGAACATTTGTAAATGAGATAATGGCTTCGAAGCATGAAAAAGATACTGTCTATGCACTATTTGATGATCATAAAAGAGGGAACTTGAGCCCTTACATCCTTAAAAGTAAAGACAGAGGGAGAAATTGGGAATCAATAACCGGAAATCTTCCTGAAAGATATATTCTCTGGTCAATAGAACAGGACCATGTGAATAAGGACATCCTTTTTCTCGGGACCGAGTTCGGTGTTTTCTGCTCGACAAAGGGTGGAAACAAATGGATGAAACTGAATAACGGAATGCCCACTATTGCTGTCAGAGATATCAAGATACAAAAAGAAGAGAATGATCTGGTCTGCGGGACCTTCGGAAGAGGGATCTATATTCTCGATGATTACTCACCATTGAGGATGCTCGATAAAAACCATCTTGATAAAGATTTCATACTTTTCCCCGTAAAACCGGCACTTTATTATCGGCCTATGAGAGTATCAGGCGGAGGTATGGGACATACATTTTTTGAAGGTGAGAACCCGAAACATGGTGCTGTAATAACATACTATTTGAAAGAATCACTTAAAAGCAGCAAAGAGATGCGAAAAAAGAAGGAAAAACAACTAGCTAAAGCAGGAAAAGATGTGCCGTTCCCCGGATGGAATAACATTAAAAAAGAGGAAAGATCGGTATCCCCTGAGCTTATTCTTCAGATCACAGATGAAAGTGGAAGAGTTATAAAACGCCTTAATGCTCCTGTAAAAAAGGGACTACACCGGATCAGCTGGGATCTTAGAGAATCATCCCGGAATGAAGTACATCTGAGCATTCCCGGATCTTCTTCTCCTTTTTCATATTCATGGAGATTCAGACGCAGAGGGAATACTGTCCTGCCGGGAAAATATTATGTTATGGCATTCAAGATGACAGACGGAATAATGAAACCGGTTTCTCAAAAAGAATCCATATCATGTATACCTTTATCAGGGAAAAAACTGCCTGCTGCTGAAATGAGGAAAATTTCAGATTTTCATACAAAACTTATGGCAATGAATAATGATTTCACTGCTCTCTCAGCTGTAATGGGAAAGATGAACGAAGGCATTAGGTATATGAAAAAAGCATTACCGGAAACAAGAAAGAGCAATGATAACTTCTTGTCCGAAATTCTCGCCCTCGAAGGAAAATTAAAAAATATTTCAGATGAACTATGGGGCAATTCAACAAAGAGGAACAGGAGCGAACCCTCCAAACCGGGAATTTCAGGTTATTTTAGAGATCTGGGAAGCAAGGTCGGATCTGTATTGAGACCTATTCGTGAGAACGAGAAGAAAAAATTTGAGAAGATCAAAGAAATGCTCACTGCAGTTATGAACAGAGTGTCATTAATTAAGACAAATGAATTCCCGAAGTTGCTCAAGAAAGCTAAAGAACTGGGATCACCATGGATACCCGGATTCGGATTGAACTGAGGAGATCATATCTCGACCCGGTTCTTTCCACCCCTTTTTCCTCTGTAGAGTGCATCATCTGCTTTTTTCAAGCACTCACTGACGGTCATACCTTCGGAATATGAACATATTCCGAAGGTGAGGGTAACAGACAGCTTTTCCCCGTTGAAAACAAAGTCTCCGGAAGATATATTCTCTCTTATCTTATCGGAGAGTATTACTGCTCCGTCACGAGTTGTCTGAGGAAGCAGGATCAGGAACTCCTCGCCACCCCACCTGCCTATCGAATCCTGTTCTCTGAGCAAAGAACCAAAAAGAGCACTTAATTCAATTAGTACGTAATCGCCGCAATCATGCCCGTAATTATCATTAAAAAATTTAAAATCATCAATATCACATAATACCAGCGAAAACATTTTCCCGACTCTCGATATCCTTTTTTGTTCATATATGATCTTTTCATATATGTCCCGACGGTTCGGGAGTCCGGTAAGCGGATCTGTTCTGGCAGACCTGTCCAATTTTATATTAACTTTCTTTAATTCCTTATTAATACTCGTTTTCCCCTTATACAGATAAAGAAGCATAATGACACCCAAAAATAATACAAAAGCACCGACTAAAAAAACATTTTTTGTGAATCTCTGCCTTTTTGTATTTATTTTCTCGATCAACTTATCTTTTTTCAATAATTCGATCTCCTTCTCTTTGTTCTTTAATTGAAACTTTTTCTCGATCTCAATTACTTTTTCCCGTGATCTGTTATTAAGGAGATCTTTATTTAAAGATTCATACTTTTTCAAATAAAAAAACGCTTTTTTAATATTTTTATTCTCTTCATAGATTTCAAAAAGAAATTTACTGGCGGAGGCAGCTTCACTCTTCATGTTGATCCTTTCAGCTCTTTTAAGTATATCTATTAATTGTGTGACTGTGGCTTTAACAGATCTCCCTTTTATCTTTATGCGAACAATATTTAAGAGTGTTCTGATTATCAATCTTTCATCTCCAAGTTTCTGTCTGATCACCATCGATTCTCTGTATTTACTGATAGCTTCATCAAACCTTCCCATTCCTGAAAGTGAAAGCCCTATATTATTGTATAAACTCCCGATCCCCCTCTGATTATTGATCTCCTTATCTATCACCAGTGCCTCATGATAAAATTTCAAAGCATTTTTATATTCTTTTTCCTTTAAATGGATATTCCCGATATTGGTTAAGGTTATTGCTATACTTTTTTTTCTTTTTAGCTTCCTGTTTATCTTCAATGCTCTCTTGAAATTGTCGAGAGCCTTTTTTGGAAAATTTGTCAGATTATAGATCACTCCGATATTGTTGAGAGAAGAAGCAATAAATCGTAATTCACCTATCTCCTCTTTAACTTTCAGAGATTTGTAATAATAATCCAGAGCAGATTCATAATCCCCTGACATATCATAGACAATTCCTATACTGTTGAGGGTTGATGCAATTTCTTTTTTTTCTCCCAGGTTTTTGAATAAAGCTAATGATTCAAAAAGGAATGGCAATGAATCACTATATTTAGATTTATAAATATTAACAATACCGATCAGATTCAATGATTGAGCTTTTCTTTTTTTATCACCGGTCTCTTTTGATATCTTCAGACATTTATTACAATATTCAAGCGACTTACCGTACTCTCCGATACTTGCATACGCCATACCTAAACTGTAGAATATTGATGATCTAAGATTCTCAGCAGAGGCAGGATCTAATAATGATAATGCTTCTGTCCCTAATTCTATAGCTTTTTTTGGATCCTCACCACAATATTTGTCTGTAAGAAACACAAGTGTTCTGATCCTTTTCATTCCTGATTGTGAAGGGAGGGCGGACTCCATTTTTTTCAATTCCGGGGAAACAGAAAAAAGAGTTGCGGAAACTAAGATCAGTAGAATAAAGATCTTCCCAATGAACAATTTTAGGACTTCATTTATAGTGATTTTCAATAGTACCCCTACTTTACAAATAATGAACTAAAAATCAAATTTATTCAAACATAATGATCCGGATCCAGATAATTCATAAGAATATGAAAATACTATCGATACTTTATATTTGCATCAGAATAATTTCTATCTTTCGATCTCTCCCGTATAGACTACTTCAAAATTTTTACCCTTTATATTTTTTAACTGATTGAGATCGTCATCATCCCATCTGTCATCGGGAGCTCCGGAAATAAACCAATCACCACCATTATCGGCAACGATCATTCCGTATTTTTTCAGAGCATTAAGGATCACCTGATTCTCTGTCGAAAATCCGGATATATCAAAATCTTTTTTTAATCTTAATCGCAAACCCATTGGAGGAAGTTTTGGGTCGTTACTGTTAGATGCAAAGTGCCTTGCCGGAAAAATGAATCCCTTCTGCGTCCTGTTAACAGTGAATCTGAGTGCATGGTTGATCTCACCTTTTAAAACTTCTTCATACCTGACAAGACCAGGGAATACGGGAAGTCCTGCTGCATCTGCAGAGGTCCAGTATTTCGGCCTCACATCATTTGAAGTAAGGTCCCACTTTGCCCCGGAGTCCGCCTCCCATCCGCCCTCAACCTTAAAAGCCCTGTAAAGCTCATAAAGCATTTTATTGCCCGTATCTATTACGATAACATGTCTGTCACCTGTGCCATTATCACCCCCTTCGACGGGAGCATCATCGGGGACAGGATACGGCCCGGGATCACTCTCATCCCCGTATGCAGTAAAATATATGTTTACAAGAGGAGTCGAGCCGGGGACAAGAACATAAGGGATCCCGTTTGGCGCTCCCTCCCACATTGTCCCGAAATCGGGGTGGAGATCTTTCTCTGCTCCGATGGATGCAATGAATTTATATGAATCCGGGTGGACATTGTTGCCTGATATATCAGTGTTCCACGGATTATCCGCAGGAAATATCATCATTGTGTCGGGCAAATCTTCTCCGGGACCTTCCGTCCCGCTATCTGCTACCTGACAGGATAAAGACAATATTGCTATCAATAAAATAAAAATATTCCTATAACTTCCCAATAAGATCTCCTTATACTATATATACAAATTATTTTGTTCAAGTCTCAGAAAAAATCAAATCAGATCACCTTATCTGATATGTTGACACCGGACTTGTGAAAAGTGATATTACTTATCAAAAAGCAGCCCATAAGGCCTCTCTATATCCGCCCGCAGCTGTTCTATCCCAAGATTTCGCCCATATCTCATGAACTCTTTTGAATCAAAATAAGTAATAATTGTCGGGACTGCAAAAACGGTGAACTGCCCTCCTATCTCAGGGTATTTTTTAATATCAATATATAAGAAATCGATTTCCGGAAAAGAAGTTTCCAATAAATTAATAATTTTAGGTTTTAGTTGTTTACAGACATTACACGACTCATGAGAAAGGTACAGAAATATGGAAGGATTTTCCTTTATTATTGCATTAACCTGTTCCGGTGTTTCGATCTTATTTATCTTTTTTATCATGGTTTTTTTAAAGAACATTAGTATAAATAGGACATAATGTAAACATAATAATATATTTCATATAGTATCCTCTCCGTTAATATGCCATGAATTTGACTGATAGGACATTGGCCGGCAATACAAAGATAGAATTCCGGAATTAACTGACATTAACCTTCCCGTTGATAGTACCCGCCACTTCCTGTTTTAAAGGTTTTCCAGTACAATCTACACATAGGATAATATGAAATTTGACAGAGATTTTTTTACTAAAGACTCATTTGAAGTGGCAAAAAGTCTGCTCGGTGCAACGCTCCATACGAACATTGAAAATAAGATCGCAAGCGGGAAGATCGTTGAACTTGAGGTCTACTATGGGATGAAAGACAAAGCTTCCCATGCCTATGGCGGGAGGAAAACAACACGGAACAAAGTGATGTATCAAATGGGTGGGGTTGCATATATATATCTCATTTACGGACTCCATTCCCTGTTTAACATCGTAACGGGTATGGAAAATAATGCTCAAGCGATACTGATCCGTGCATTGGAACCAATAGACGGAATAGAGATCATGAGAGAGAGGAGAGGGAGTAACAAGCTTTTGAACCTGGCATCAGGCCCGGGGAAATTATGTGCCGCACTGAATATAACAAGTAGGCAGAATGGCTTCGACCTTAGTGGAAATACAGTTTGGATAGAGCCGCCGTCAATAAAAGTTCCTGATGAAAAGATAATCCGTGCAGCCAGGGTCGGGATCGATTATGCTGAAGAATATAAAAATAAATTATGGAGATTCTATATAAAGGACAACCCCCATGTCAGCAAAAAAGTTTCCGCAAGCCTCCTGAAAGGCAATTGCCAGATTATCCCGGAACCATAACCCCTTCAAAGGATCAATTTACCTGAATCCCCGAATTCAGAGATCAGGAATATTCATCCAAAAACAGATTTGTTTTTTTTTGAGATTTATCCTTGAAAGTGGTATTCACATAAGTAGGGGGTTTCAAATGAAGATAAAGATCGCTGTTTTAATAACTGTTTTTTTTACATCTGTTATGTTTTCTCAAAGTATAAAAATATTAAACCCCAAGGCAGGTGAATTCTGTACACCGGGGAAAATATACAACATAAAATGGATCGTATCCGGGAAAATGAATAGTTTTGTTAAGATCAGACTGTTCTCTGTTGACGGGAGCAAAAAGTTATTAAGCATTACTAATAAAACTGCTAACACAGGGATCTTTCCATGGAACATTCCGGGAAATCTTGATGGTGCAAGTGGATTTATCAGAGTAAAGACCATTGATGATTCATATTTCGGTGACAGCTCTCCGTTCCAAATTGGTATCCCCGAAAAAAAAGTATTAATGATGTATTCGCCGATGTCTGGTGTCTCATTCTCTCCGGGAGATAAAATAAAAATAGATTGGAGTGGCTCGGGATTACATGGAAATCTTAACATATTTCTTGACAGATCCGACGGATCAGTAAAAACTCCCATCAAAATGAACTATCCTGCAGATAAATCCCCTGCATACTATACGATCCCTGCAGGTACTGTACCCGGAACATATAAGTGCAGAGTGGTGTGGGGCTCAATAGTTAAAGAATCAGGAATCTTTACCATAAAAGGAGCAGGGCAGAAAAAATCACTTGATATCATGGAACCCAAGTCCGGTAGTGAATTCGACTCAGGTAGCTATTTACCCATAGTATGGGTCGGGTCCGGACTTGCCGGAAATACGGTAAAAGTACTCTTGTGCAAAGGTACTCCCGGTATTAACCAGGTAGCTCTCATATCAAACAATTGGCCCAACTCACCTCATTTTCAGGGGGGATGGCAGATCCCTTCAATTTTTTCCACTGGTAATTATAAAGTTGTTGTCATTGACGGAAATACAACAGCTTTTCACGGACATTATTTTAAGATAAACAAGGTGTTGATGATAAAGAACCGGAAACCGGGATTAAATAAAATAAATATAAGAGACACAATAATAAGAAACTCTCACAATAGATTCTCATCAAGAAAAAACCCTTTCGTTTTTTCCTTCAAAGCAAACGGTCCTGCAAAAAAAATGAGCGAATCCCGTCCCGGGAAAGTCGGATTGTATATAGTAAAACTAAATTTTTCATGGAGGGATGACGACGGAGACCTTGCCAACGGTAAATGGCATTGTTCTTCCAAGGGAATGACATCGGGTATTTTCGTAATACTGGAAGGCACTTTCAGATCTATTTTGCATACAGGCGGTTTCAACGGGACATCAGGGTCAGTTAAAGATTTTATGATTCCAAACATCAAGGGATTTGATAAAGAAAAAACTGTTATTACTTTACTAATTGAAGATCGGCATGGAAATCTAAGCAACAAAGTTAAAACGACTGTGACACTGGAAACATTTTAGATAATTAGAATTTCGGTCTGAAGAGTATACTTTCAGACCATTGTTTGAAAGCAAAACAGATATCAGAAGAATATGTTAGAAGTTGTGTCTGATTTAATGTATAATAGGATTTGTAAACGGGTATTTCAGAGAATCCTTCCTGCCTCTCCTTTTTTTTGGGATCATGAACCTGTTTTTATTATGAAAAAAAGAATTATTCTAATTGTATCGTTATTGGGTCTTGCCCTATTTGCAAACATAGTCCGGAAGATAGGATTGGAAACTATCTGGGACACTATAAAAAAAATTTCCCCGGTCAGTTTTATTATCCTGATGTTTGTGAGGGGTATCTACTGGACAATAAGAGCAATCAACTGGAATATCATCCTGAGGAAAAGTTTGATAAAACTCTCTTTATGGAAAGTATTCAAATCGAGAGTAGCCGGTTTTGCCATTAATTATCTCACTCCTTCAGCAAACATTGGTGGTGAAGCAGTCAGAGTAATGCTTGTCAACCATAAAAGCGAAAGGAACGCACTCCCTTCCGTAATTCTTGACAAAACGATCGAACTGATCGCCACTATATTTTTTGTAATGACTGCCGTTGCAATTGCCATATATAAAATTCCGATGCCGAGGGTACAGAAATATATATATGCAGGTTTTGTCCTTTTCTCAATTGTTTCAATGATATTCATCCTTAAAAAACAGAGGCAGGGATTGCTGAAATGGATAATAACAAAACTTGAGAAGTTGAAAATATCTTTTAAGCTTGTCCGAAACAATATGGATAAGATCAAAGAGATCGATGAAAACATCTCAATCTTCCACAAAGAACATAAAAGATCATTCACAACGGTCCTGATCCTCTACTTTATCCAGATGCTGGTTTGGACTGCTGAGATATTCTTGACACTGAAATTCCTCGGAATGGGTACTATCACATTCCTTAACAGTTTTTTAATAGTTTCTCTGGGATCTATTGCTTTTGTAATGCCGGTCCTCCCCGGCGGGATCGGGGTATACGAACTTACCTATATCGCAATTTTCAAATTACTCGGACTAAGTACTGCCGTCTGTATGGGTCTTGTAATAACGAGAAGAGTAGTTGCCCTCACCTGGGCTGGACTGGGACTGATCTTCCTTGCAAAAGGAAAGAATAAATAGCCGGATATATTTTCAGTCGTTCTTCTTCGTGCCAAGATAAATAAAATTAATGATCCTGTAGGGGACAACAATCACAACTTCAATCGCAGCTATAAAAAGGAGAAGATCGATCCGGTTGAATAAAGCAAAGATAAAGATCACAAGGCCTGCCAGACTCCTGGCATCACCGGATATTCCTGTATTTCTTCCCAGATACAAATTTTTTATATAGAAAAGAATTATCTGAAACATATACATAGACAACACAAATAATCCGAAAATAAGCCATTCTTTCTTATCTGTCATTCTGAATTTATTAATTGTTACAGCAAAAATGATCAGAAAATCAGATACTCTGTCAAGAAAAAGATCCAGATATTTCCCGAATTCCGTACCACTTCCCCTTGATCTTGCAAGCATACCATCAGCCGCATCAATAACAAAAGAGAGATAAACAAGTATCCCTCCTACAACAACATTTGTATATCCGCCTAATGCTATTAGAATTATTCCGGGCAGACTTATCAGAAAGGAGCTGTATGTAAGTTGATTAGGTGTAATTCTGGTATTATAAACAGCTCTGACCAAAAGTGACGCGAGGGGCCGATTAATATATTTCTCAGCATTAAGATATTTGAAAATATAATTCTTCTCTTCATTTTTCAGTGCATCTTTATAAATAAATTTTCTGTTTGTCATAAATATAACCTATTGTTTGTAAATTGCCCCTAAAATATCCCTGACATTTTCACCACTTAGTTCAACTATATTGTTGGCCATTCTTTCTTTTGTGAACGATTCCCCGACAAGTCCGTCAAGTTCATCTTCCCCTACTCCGAACTCTTCGAGAGAGAAAGGAACCTTTCCCTTAACTCCTCTTTTTATTCTCTCTTCAAGTTCTTCGATACTTTTAACATCGCAATTCATAAATAACCTGTCAAGCTTCTCCACCATTTTTTCACTGTTTATCTTCAATAAGGGGAACAGCGGCATGGAACAGGCTATACCGTGAGGGATCCCATATCTCAAAGTAAGAGGATAACTTATAGAGTGAGCAGCAGCCGTTTTTGTATTGGAAAAGGCCAGACCGGCATACATAGATGCAAGGATCAGTTCTATCCTCACTCTATTATCAACAGGATCTTCCAGTCCGCTAAAATTCTTCACTATGAGCTTAATACTTTCGAAAGCGAAATGATCGGAAACCGGATTAGAATTCCTGTTCCATAATGCCTCGAAAGAATGAGATAAAGCATCAAGGGTTGAGGATATGGAAACTGTCAATGGGAGAGTTGAAAAGAGTCTGTGATCATACACAGCATGATCCGGATAGTTATCGGGATCCGAGACAGAATATTTTTTATTTTTATCTTTGTCCCAAACAGTTGCCCACATTGTCACTTCCGATCCTGTCCCGTGGGTTGTAGGAACAGCGATCAGAAGGGGTCTCTTTCCTGATACTTTAGTGATCCCTCCCTCAAGCAGTTCCATTACCGAAGAGCGATTCAGATGAAGCCCGTACCTTACAACTTTTGCAGTATCGATCACGGATCCTCCGCCGACAGCTATAATAAAATCCGGTTTGAAATCCTTAGCAAACCTGAGAGCTTTATCTATACTTTTAAGTGAAGGGTTTTCCTCAATATCACTATAAATATGATCATTTTCCCCATCACCGGTGATCTCGGAAAAAATATCGGACTTTTCAAAACCGTCATAAATAAAGATCAATCTCTTCTTACCGGTTCCGGTTAGTTTTGATATTTCTTCTCCACATGGTGTATCAAATGATATTTTTACAGGATTATAATATTTCATTTCAACTCCTTTTAAGGAAATCTCTGAATTTGTTCTTCATTTCCTCAGGAGTATCTGACGGCCTCGGGAGTCCTTCCATTGTTCCCGACTTTATCCTGATAAGAATAAAGATCGGTTTTTCTGTATCATCAATTTTTTCAAGTATGGTCCTGAGCTCATCGGGAGTACTGATCTCAATTGTATGTTTGTAACCGCTGGATCTTGCTACAGTTGAAAGATTAACATTAGATGAGACCGTCGGCTGATTTCCGGTTGATTCATATGCACTATTATCAAAACAAATATGGATCAGATTGTCAGGTGAATAATTCCCAACCGTTGCAAGACCTCCCATTTTCATAAGAACAGAACCGTCCCCATCAAGGAGGAATACCCTTTTATCCTTATTCTCAAGGGCAACTCCCAGCCCGACAGAAGAGAGGCAGCCCATAGAGCCTGTCATATAAAATTTCCCCGGATGATCAATATAAGAATAAAGTTCTCTCCCGGTAAATCCTGTTGTTCCCAATAAAATATCAGATCCTTTCAGGAAAGGTTTAAGTTCGTCAAGATAATCGATCCTGATATTAAGTTTACTTTCACTTTCAGATCCCTTTCCTTCACCTTTTGAAAAATACCCCTTTTTTATAACAAATGCGTACGGTGTGCCTTCCTTTGTGCAATGATCTTTTGCTTCATTAATTAAAACATCAAGATCGTCCTTCTCTTCATCCAGAACTTTATACGGAATATCAAATAATTTTAAAAATCTCTCTATCGTTTCACCCATCAACATATGTTGAGGAGCATCTTTTTTCCCCGGCAAACCTCTCCAGGAAATAAGCAGAAGAGCAGGTAATTTATAAAGCAATTGGAGTGATGACAGAGGGTTGACAGCATTTCCGTAACCATCATTTTGCATATAAACAACAGGGATCCTTCCCGATAGAGCAAATCCTCCCGCAAGTCCCATAGCTTCACCTTCAGAAGTGCAGATATAGCTTTCCCGACCGGATTCATTCAGATAGTTTAAAAGAGGAGTAAAAACAGAACAGGGAACACCCATATACGGCGAAAATGATGCAGATTCGATCTTATCCAGGAATATTTCAGGTTTCATCTATTTACTCCCAGGGATAAGTGTAAGAATATCTTTAATAGGAATACAATATTCATCACTTTCCTGAGCTCTGCTATTTTTCAAAATAGTTTCTGCTGTCCTGACCATGCTGGGATAACTGCTCCGGAGAAGCTGATTTGCATATATTACAATTCTTACCCCTGCGTTCTCAAGTTCCCCTTCGGTAATATGAGAATATGTACTTGGGACAACTACAAGAGGTACATTGTTCTTTATTTTCTTATACTTCGTACAGAATTCCAGGATCTCATCCGCTTTTTTTTCTTTACTGTGTATCATTATGGCATCTGCTCCGGCCTCGATATATGCTTTCGCTCTCTTCAGTGCATCTTCCATTCCCGCTTTAAGAATAAGGCTCTCGATCCTCGCTATGATCATAAAATCATTTGTAACAAGCGCTCCCTTCCCTGCCTTGATCTTTTCACAGAAGTTTTCTATCGTATCCTGAGTTTGCTTTACATCAGTTCCGAATAGTGAATTTTTCTTTGCACCGACCTTGTCCTCTATTATCACTGCAGAAACGCCCTCACGTTCAAGTGTTCTCACCATGAATCTGAAATGCTCCGGTAATCCGCCTGAATCACCATCATAAATAATAGGTTTTGTAGTTACTTCGAGAATATTATTAATTGTATTCATTCTTGATGTAAGATCAACAAATCCGATATCGGGTTTACCTTTTGAAACTGAATCTGTAAGACTGCTGAGCCACATACCATCAAATTCTTTTTTATAGTTATCCACTTCAACAATGGTCTTCTCAACTATCAGTCCGGTAAGTCCGTTGTGTGCTTCCATTATCCTGATTAGTCCTTTTGAAGCGAGAAGTCTTCTTAACACTCTCATTCTGATCCCCGGTGTGGTCCCCCTGTCACGGACCTCCGCATTCAGTTTTGTAGAGGAAATTCCCGGAGTATATTCAGGCTCGATCAGTTTACCTCCCCATTCAGCAAGAGTTTTTATCACTCTCTCCCGTGTCTCCCGCTGAGGGCCGGTCCTCCAGTCATCCCCATGAACTACAAAGTCAGGTCTTATCTTCTTTAGATTCGGTACATAATCGAGTGTTTCCTGTAGGACAACTTCCGTCACTCCCTTGATATGCTCAACAATTTCCTTTCTTTCATCTACCGATAGAAAAGGGAGCCGTTTATAGGATGCTATTGCTTTGTCCGTCAGGACACCGACAATGACATCACCGTATTTCTTTGCTTCATTTATAATATTAAGGTGGCCTGTATGGATCAGGTCAGCACTCATTCCGACATATACTTTTTTCATATCATTAATTCTCCTTTTTCTGACAATATCAGGTCAAACTACTCCTTAAATTAACCACAGATTATATAGCAAACAAATGGATTTATCAATTTCTGAGAGCCGAAAAATCCACTCATTTTGATCCTGCCAATAATTCATCTAATTGCTCCCCCAGATTGCTTAAACCGGAAAAATATCTCTCAAATCTTTCAAGCTGTTCGGTTTTTTCCCTGATCATTTTTGAATACTTCCTCAGTTTTCTTACACTTCGTTTATATACCGTATCATTCTCATCAAATTGTGATCTTATTGCTTTATCGAGAAGTCCGGACATTATATCAAAATTTTTCCCGATCTCCTGTTTTTTCTTTTTGTCCTTTTCATGAATGTAAAGTTTATCAAGCTCATAACACAATCCGGCTATTTCTTTGACCATTTTTATCATTTGCTACTCCCCTTGCGACAGAAGATCATAGCTGTTCTTTAGCCGAATACTATAATTTATGAGTTCATTCAAACCATTCAGTTTTCCGCCATTCTTCTTAAAAGAGGTGATCAGCTTTTTATGCTCCGAAGGAAAGATCTCCATTATTTTCAGAAGATCCCCGGCAAGTTCCCTGAATCTCTCTCTTTTCCTGATTATCTTCACACCCACAAGAGCATATTTTAATCTTTTATCGATCTTTTCCGGCCATTTGTCTTCAACTTTCACCCTGAACAACCTGGTGTATAAATTGGGAGCAAGCAGTTTCAAAGAGATGATCTCCTCTTTCAATTTACCGGACATCTTTTCAATGATCTTCTGCATTTCGATCATCATTCTTAAAGCAAATCTCTTCTTCTTGATAAAAGTAAATCCTTCCGGGACCATTGTGATCATGGTTGATATTACTCCTCTTGCATTTTTTGAAACAATTCCGGGATTGTATAAATAAATACTTTCAAGATCCTTTTTTAATTTATTACCGTATTCTTTCACATGAGCAACATGATCATTGCCAAACAACGCCTTCAGCAATCCGGAATATTCCACGAGACTGTTTAGCATAACTTTCCTCAATCTCATATTCTGAAACGTTATTATTCCGGGCTCCAGAGCTGAAATTGTTACAGAAGAATTTCTCACTGATCTCTCAGCGCGCAATTCCATATCTTCATTTATGATCTCCGAGAACATACCGGTCATAGATTCAGCGATAGTTTCAGAGGAGCTCCGGAAGTCATTAAGTCCCGTACCTAAATACTTCGTTGAACATCCCGACATTACAACAATAGTTGTTGTTAATAACAAAATAAAAGTATATTTTCTCATTATCTCCCCCGGGAAAAACGGAATTATAAATTATTCTTTTCGCAATTGGAACTCGATCGGGGAAAAATAAAAAAATAGAGGATCTGAAAACCGCTCAGATCAGATTCTTTCCCTTATTACTCTATATATTTATCTGTTACTTTTTTTTGAAGATCTTTCTTCTTCGGGAATTTTAATTTTTCCACGAACCAGGATTCGAATTTTTTATAGGTCCCCTTATTTTTCACTGCACCACCGAGACCGTGCCCTCCTTCAGGATCAAGGAAAAGGTCCACAAGTGTCTCTTTCCCGGCTTCCAGAAGAGCTCTGTAAATATTTACTGTATCCTGATAAAGAACATTCTTATCCATCATCCCATGAACTAACAGAAGAGGATGCTTAAGATCTTTCGCAAGCGGTATAAGAGAATATTTTCTGATATTCAGTTTCCCTCTCTGCGAATCTCCAATAGTTGCTCCCGTATACCATGAATTATAGTTTTCCCATTGTGTCGGAGGTGCAGCAGATATTCCGCAGCTGAATGTGTCAGGGGAGGCCAGCATTGTATAAAGAGTCTGAAATCCGCCGAAACTCCATCCATGCAAACCGATCCTGTCCGGGTCGATGCCGAATCTCCCCTTTTTGATCTCTTTTACCAGATCTTCCAGATCTTCCGTCTGAGGCTGTCCGGGATGTTTGAAATTAGCTTCATTAAAATCTTTTCCGTATCCGGATTGTCCTCTCGGATCGATATCTATCGTCACAAATCCATGTTTAGCTGCCATTATCATTTGAAACATATAACTCAAAGTGCTGATCCTTTCTGTCATTACCGTGTGTGACCTTCCGAGAGGTCCTCCATAAAGGTAAACAATTCCGGCTCTGCTGTCAGATGGCTTCCAGCCTTCCGGTTTAAAGATCATTCCATGGATCGTATCTCCGTGTCTGTTAGTAAAAGTAAACAGTTCGGGTTTAATAAAATTGATCTTTTTCCATTCCGGGTTGTGACTTGAGGTCAGGGACAATTGTTCATTCTTTTCAGGGTTGATCAGGAATAGTTCTTTCGGATCTGTCCAATTACCAAAAACGGTTGCAAAAATTTCTCCGTTATTAGATATGATACCGTTATCATGGACTCCTTTCGACTTCCCTACTTCTTCCATATTACCCGTGCCGATATTGACCTTGTAAATACCCAAATATGCCGTGTCCTCTTTATCTGAAATTGTGTATAAAAATTTTGAATCTTTTGAGAATCCGACAACAGGGAAGCTTTCAAACTTTCCCTTTAGCACAGCTCTTTTCTTACCCGATGAAAGATCGAAAATAAACGGCTGCCTTAACCCGTCTCCGTTAAACAGTATAGCAATAAGCTTTTTGCTGTCCGGAGTAAATCTCAAATTATCAAAATAGTTACTTTTATATCCGATCGATTCTTTCATTGTAAAAAATTCTTTCGGTTTTTTATCTTTTTTTAAATTTCCGACCCATATCTTCAGATCACCTTTCTCCCGTTCCCAGGTCATGAAAGCGTAATAATTGGAATCCTTACTCCAGATCACATCACTAAATTCATACCAAATATCCCCACCCGGTATTTCGAATATGTGTTCCGGCTGCTTCCCATAATTTTCCATATTGACGTCTCTTATGTAGAATCTGTATTCCGGTTCATTCCGTTTCGTGTCTGTCATCTGCCTCTTGGTTTTTTCCGGTTTGGCAAATCTATTCTTGTAGTTCATCACAAATATATCTTTATATCCGCTCTGTCCCTTCTTTTTTGAAGCAATAACAAACATCATTTTTCCATCAGGAGAGATCTCAGTATCAATAATTTTGAATCTTTTTTTATCGGTTTCTTTATCCTTTTCAATTCTGTGATTTAATTGAAAAACAAAAGAAGAATCAAATTTTACCAGAAAGATATTGTCATCCCTCAGAAAATAATATCCATCCCCGGCCTCGGTATAAGAAACTAATCTTTCTTTCGGATCTGTCAGTGTCAACCTTATTATTTTATTTTGCTCAGGAAAATATCTGAAAAGATCTCCTCTGTATTCAAATATGAGTTCCGGTGACTTTTTTGACCATGCAAAGCTGCTGACTCCCGGATAAAGGTCCTCTCTTTTGATCTTCTCATCTTTTTTCTTCTTTTGTAATTTATCTCTTAATTCCCAGAGCTCCAGTTCTTCTTTCTTTTTCTTGTCTTTTTTATCACCACATTTATCCTTTTTCCCGGATTTCTTTTTCTTCGCTTTTTTGTCAGCTTCCTTCTTTTTCTTTTCCTCTTCCTTTTTTAATTCCTCTTC
>CAYNUG010000004.1:0-50631 GCA_964400545.1 uncultured Clostridia bacterium
CATCCGGATAACATGAGACAGAGCCTTTTCAATTATCTCCGTTTGATCTTTCCTCATTTAACAGGCTTTAAAGATATGACCCGAAAGTTATTTACTTCTAATTGAGTCAACTATATTTTTCTCTATTCCATAGATAATGGTCATGACACCATATTCCGGATCAAACAATATGGACATCTTGAGTTCGCTAAAATAATCTTTGATATTCTTCCTCAGAACAGGCATTGCCTTCTTTTTCGTATTATAATGATCCCACACATCCCAGATAATAATTCCAACGGCAATAAGAGTCCCGACAAATTTCCCACCCGCTCTCAGAGCCACTTTCCCTCCGGTTTTCGCAGCCATCGCTGCAGCAGCTTTAGTAGACAATTTTGCCGATATTTTTGATCCTATTTTTGTAAATACAGGTTTTAAAGATCTGAATAACACAAGAGCTCCGCCTGCTCCGGCCCCGACAAGGGTTTTGAGTGTAAGAGATATTCTCCTGTCTCCCGAGACATTACTTGTAATAACCGCAATATCTCTTAGAAATCTTTCCCAATCAACACTTCTGATTTTATATTTTCCCGGGATGCTCTCCAGTTTAGAAGACAAAAATGTAGAATAATCATTCATGATCTCATTTATCATCCGCTCCAGTTCCAATTGAGCTATTTTCGGGCGAAGAACCCTGTTTGAGAATTCCTGCTGAACATCTTCGGTAATCTTTTCAACAGCAGAAGGGCTGTCACTGTCAACCCAGTGCCAGATCTGAGCAAGCAGACCTTTGATTCCCATACTCTGCTGGGTCCAGTACCCGAAGTACCATTCAAGAAAATCCGAATCCACCCTTGACATCAAACCCTCAGTCCATTTACTAAGCTTTTCCTCTGCGAGTTTTTCAGATCTTTTTCGGCTTTCCTTCAGTATCTCACGAACATCGTTGTTAACGCCATTCCAGTCTATATCAAGTATGATCGGTTTTTCCAGAGGTGGAGGAGGAGCATTACCTTTAGATGATTTGAACAACAATATCTTCCCCAGTCCTGCGATCAGTATCAGGACAACAAGTATCCACAAGACCCTGGAAACAGACCTTAAGAGATTACTCCAGGCAAATAAACGATCCGATCTTTTCTCATAACGATCTTCAAGATGTTTACGGTCTTTGTCCATTGCGCATCTCCTCCCTTTTCGGGACCTTCCTCTTCCCTCTATTCTTTATCTTTGGTAATGTCAGTTTTCAATCTGATTATAAGAAGAGGACTTTTAAAAGCATTGGTTCTGATCCTTAGAAAAGTTGAAAACTGGCCTTTCTGTAACGGATAAAATGTTATTGTCAATTTTCCTGTTTCTCCGGATTTAATGACCTTTTTTGTGAACATTGTAGATACTTCGGGACTATGAGTTATCTCAAGAATCCTCAGATCAATGGTCCCGGTATTTTTTATTGTAACTTCTTTCGAAGGATTCTCATTAATTCCAATTTTCCCAAAATCGATCACTTCGTTATCGATCTCCGCTACTGAGAAATCTTTCAACTTCACCATTCCGGAAAGTGTTAAGCGAAGATACGGATTCTTTTTATCATTTGAAACAATTGTAATTATCTTTATTACTCTCCCTCTATATCCTTTTGAAAAGAACTTCACCGGTATTGTTCCTTTTTCTCCCGGTTCATATTCTTTTTTATCCAATCTCGTATAGGTACAACCACAGGAAGTATTTACATTCTTTATTACAAGAGTTTTATCACCTGTATTTTCAAAAGTGAAGGTTAGATCAACGACCTTCCCGCTTCTGATTTCTCCAAAGTTTATTTTTCTCTTATCAACGGTAAGTTCCGGATCTGCATAGACAAATCCTGATACAGCAAGGATCAAAATTAGTATAATTACTCTTTTCATTTTTCCTCCGTTTCTCCTGATTTTTTCTCAAGGACCTTTATTCTTTCAATATATTTTTCAATATTCCTAAGTATCACTTGACTCTTCTTCCATGACATTAGATCTTGGTGAGGTGCTCCTGCAACCACACTTTTTTCTTTAACATTTCCTGATACTCCCGATCTCGCTGCTATCATAACACCATCACCGATCCTGATATGATCTGCAAGTCCTACCTGTCCTGCCATGATAACATTTCTCCCGACCTCGGTTGAGCCCGAAATTCCGCTTTGAGCTGAGATCGAAGTACCCTCGCCAATTTTCACATTATGTCCTATCTGAACAAGATTGTCATTTTTGACAGAATCAGATATCTGGGTCGTTTCAAGTGTGGATCGGTCGACACAAGTATTGGCACCAATCTCACAATTATCCCCTATCACAACATTGCCACGTTGCGGAATTTTCAACGGTTTCCCGCTTTTATCTCTGGCAAATCCAAATCCATCAGATCCTATGACCGCACCAGGTTGAATGACAACATCATTACCGATCACAACACCCTCCCTGATAACAACATTCGAATATACAAGAGCATTCTCACCTATTCGGACATTATCATATATTTTCACCCCGGAATGAATCTCACAATTTTTCCCGATCTCAACATTTTCTCCCACATAGGAGAATTCACCCAGAGATGTTTTCATACCTATTCTGGCAGACTCGGCAATACTTACAAATTTTCCATAGCCATGGCTGAAACGACCGAGGGGACGGAAGTGTGAAATAAGTATTGACAGTGCAATAAAAGGATCTTCCACATATATCAGATTTTTATATTTTATATTACTCGACTCTTTTACAACAAGGGCACCCGCACCGATCACTTCCGGATCAATTCCCTGTTTCGCAGCAATTGCGATCTCATCAGGTCCCGCATAATCAACAGAACTAACCCCATTTATAATAAATCCGGAATCCCCATCAAGTCTTCCGTTTATAAGTTTACTTAGTTCTTTTAGATCGCTCATTCCTTTCTCTGTCAAAGATCGAGGTTAATTTTGCTCCGAAGAGCATTACACCCATTGAAAATTCCATCCAGAAACCGAATAAAATTATTGCGATTATAGGACCTCCGAATTTGCCCACTATCGACACCTTAACGAGATAATAAGTATACACTCTCTTAGTGAATTCCCAGATCAAAGCCGATATCAACGCAGAAATAAATGCCCCTTTGATACACACTTTCTTCTCAGGTATCCATTTAAAAAGGAAGAAAAATATAAGAAATGTTATTGTAAAGGGTGCAATAAATTTAACTCCGAATCTGTTCAAAGCTTCTATCGAATCCGGATTTATATGTTTTGCAAGAATAGTGCTCTTAAAAAGCGATGTTACTGTGGTAATGAATCCTGTTATAATAAAAGAAACGACCGCAAGAAGACCCACAATGAACAATAGGGCGATCTCACTTACTCTCCGCACCCAGAATGCCCTGTTCCTGTTCTCAACAGAAAGGTTTATGTGAAACATTTCATTAACATATTGGACAACTTTTTTAAAGATAAGTACAGCAAGGAAAAATGAGAAAAGGACACCTACAATACCGATATTTTTTAAATTTGAAGATATCTCATTTGCCTTGGCAAGAAAATCGGGAGAGATCGAATTGAAAAATTCAGGCGAGAACGGGTAGACCCCTTTTATTGAGATATCTTTACTACCGATGACCTTAGTAAAAATAAAAGAAAAAAAAGTGAGAAGAAACAAGGTCGATATGATCGAATAATAAGCAAGAACGCTGGCTTTATCGAAGACATTCTCTTTTAATAATTCTGTGAATGCAGTACGAAGCCCTTTGGTTACACTCAACTCTCTGAATGAAATTTTTCTCATGATAAAGAAATGGGAGGGCAGAACCCTCCCATTAATGTTATTCGATATTACCTTCTAAAAAGTGTACTTACCCCACTTTACAAAGAAAATAATAAGGTCAATGAGAAGTACATATATGACCAGTGATTCAATTAGAACCAGGCCCAGAATAAGTACTCCTCTGATCGAATCGGTTGCAGCCGGATTTCTTCCGATATTCTCGACTGCAGCACTCAGTGCTTTTGATTGAGCAAAAACACCACCAATAGCGGCAAGTGTCAAACCAATGACGCCGGCGATGATCGACCACAGAAAAAGCGGGGTAGCATCTGCTACATTATTTGCCACTCCCTCTTCTGCTGATACAGTTACTGACAATACCAGCACGATAAAAATTATTAACATTAATTTTTTTGCCATTTTATATATCTCCTTATGATTAATGTTCAGATTCCATAGCCCCTGCAAGATATATAGTTGTCAGCATAACAAATATATATGCCTGAAGGAGTGAAGTTATCAAAGCAAGCCCCATGATCGGAAGGGGCGCAATAAATGGTACCAGTGAGGCAATGATAATAATTACCATATCCTCCCCGAAAATATTTCCGTAAAGTCTTATTGAAAGTGATAGTGGCCTTGCGAAATGAGATATTATCTCTATCGGGATAAAAAGGATCGCAAGCCACCAGATCGGTCCGGTAAATGTTTTTAGGTAACCGAAAAATCCGTGTTTTCTGATGCCCTGAAAATGGTAATAAACAAAAACAAAAAAAGCACAGCCTACCGTAACATTCAGATTGGCAGTCGGTGAACCCAACTCCGGTAAAAGTCCCATGAGATTTGAAACTGCAATAAAAATCCCCAGGGTAGATATGACCGGAATAAATTTTCTTCCCTCAACACCAATCGTGTCATCAATCATCCCTCTGAATCCTGTATACAGCATCTCCAGCATATTTTGCATTTTCCCCGGAAAGAGAGAGAGATTTTTTACAGTGAGTTTGAAAAAAACAATTATTATCAATGTCGCAATAAGGGCCATTAAAATATGGGACTGGATGATTTCCGTTCCCTGATCTGTATGCATTCCGAACAGACCGAGGATCTTTCTCAGTATTCCATTCACAAATTCAACGATCACCAACTTATGTTCCATTTCTAAAGCTCCTGAATACCTGCCTGACCGCCTCTCCTGTGATCGACAATATGATCACAGAAAGTCCAAACAGATAAAATATCACTGCCGGTTCCGGATAGCCTGCCACAATAACAAAGATAACAGAGATCAAGATCATTTTACCAAGACCGGACAGAAGAAATATCCATTTCCCCGACCTTTTGAAAATAATCCTGTCAACCACACGGATCATCAAATAGAGACCGAGAAAACTAATACTACTTCCAACAAAAAATATTATACAATAAAGGGCACTCTTTGTAAAAAAAAATATTGCTGCAATTAGCACTAAAGTTATAAATAATGCTCTTTGGAATACCCGTTTTAACATCCTCTCACTACTTTCTTTTTTCATATTTGTTAATTACTTTGAAAAAATTATAAAACCCTGCAGCAATTCCATAAAGGGTTAAAATAATTGTCAGTACAGGAGAAGTCCCCAACACATCATCCAGAAAAACACCAAGAAAAAGACCTGTAGCTATAGATACCGGAAACATTAGACCCAGAGTTGAATAAGCTGCTAATTTTTTTTTCTGTTCTGCAGAGTCAGAACCTGTTTCCGGTCTGATACCCCTGTTTCTCAATAATTTCATAACAGGCAAAGATTTCCAGGATAAAGTTGATGTGGACTAATAATCGTCCTCATCACCATTTTCTTTGATATTATATCCATCAAAATTTTCAGAAGAATTTTCATCACCAAATTCATTTTCACCAGTAAAATATTCAATAGACCCGAACTCTTCTTCTCCGAAATCTTCTTTCCTTTCCTCGATTGAAGAAAAGAACTCATCTTCATCATCAAAATGTCTGATATAACTCGATTCCATTTCGCTATAGTAAAGTTCAATATAATCTTCGTCAAACTGGCAAAAAACCGACATATGCTCATTTGTATCTATGTCACCAATAACTTCATAAGTTTTCGAAGCAGCATTTCTTATCGCATCGAGAACTTTCCAGGAAATGATCTCGAGTTCTTCCATAAACAACTCCTTAGTTACTTTTTAAAAATTACATTATATTTAAAAGTATATTTCCCATTTGTCAAGCATTTTTTGATAAAATATCAGAATAAACAGAAAAGTCAGTCAACTTCTCCTTGAAATACCGGGAACAGGTTCCCGGTTAACGGAAATTATTAAAGATATTCATCCCTTTGTAGAGGGCTGAATCTCCCAATTCCTCTTCTATCCTGAGGAGCTGGTTATATTTTGCTATCCTCTCACTTCTTGATGTAGATCCGGTCTTAATCTGGCCTACCGATAAACCCACAGCAAGATCTGCAATGAATGTATCCTCAGTCTCACCCGACCTGTGTGAAACTATTGCAGTAAGTCCATTCATTTGAGCCATTTTTATTGTTTCTATTGTTTCACTTACGGTTCCGATTTGATTAAGTTTGATCAAAATAGAATTAGTTATCCCTTCTTTTATTCCCTTCATCAATCTTACAGGATTGGTAACAAACAGATCATCTCCAACGATCTGGATCTTTTCACCCAGTTTATCGGTCATAACTTTCCAACCGTCCCAGTCATCTTCAGCATGACCGTCCTCGATCGAAATTATTGGGTATTTATCAACCAGATCTGCATAAAAATCAACCATATCTGCAGAGCTCAGAGTTTCCCCTGAAGATTTCTTGAAAATATATTTTCCATTTTCAAAAAATTCTGATGCTGCAGGGTCCAAAGCAATATGTACATCATCTCCCGGTTTATATCCCGCTTTTTCAATAGCCTCAACGATCAAAGAGAGAGCCTCCTCATTCGAACCGAGATTGGGTGCAAATCCCCCTTCGTCACCTACTGAAGTATTATATCCTTTTCCCTTTAGAACACTTTTAAGAGTATGAAATATCTCAGAACTTATACGGAGCCCTTCTCTGAATGATCCTGCTCCTGTCGGCATAACCATGAATTCCTGAAGATCAACACTGTTATCTGCATGTGATCCGCCATTTAGGATATTAAGCATCGGAACAGGGAGCTCATATGCACCGGCTCCCCCAAGATATCTATACAAAGGAAGTTCTGAAAATATAGCACCTGCTCTTGCAGCAGCCATAGATACAGCAAGTAGTGCATTCGCACCAAGTTTGGATTTGTTTTCCGTCCCATCCAGGGCGATCATGATATCATCAATTTTTTTCTGTTCCAGAACATTGATGCCCTCAAGAGCAGGAAAAATAATATCTTCAACATTTTTGATGGCCTGAAGAACTCCTTTCCCTTTGTATCTGTTCTTGTCCCCATCCCGCAATTCTACTGCTTCGTGAGTTCCTGTCGATGCTCCGGAGGGGACAGCGGCACGTGCAATTATTCCTGATTCCAATTGAAGATCTACTTCGATCGTGGGATTACCACGGGAATCCAGTATCTCTCTACCTTTTATTTCGAGTATGTACATAACAAGTCTATTGAAGCAAAAAGCTATTTAGCAGCTTTTTTAGCTGTTTCCTTCTTAACTTCAGCCTTTACTTCAGTTTTAATACTTTTTTTAAGATCATCGACCATAGCTTTCATCTGCTCTATACCTTTATCCACAGATTGTTTTGCATTATCATAATTTTTCAGAGCCGATTTTTCCATTTTTTTGTAATTATCCTTAACTTCATCAGCTGCCTTATCCGCCGCATCCCTGATCTGCTTCCTCGTTTCTTCACCTGACTGAGGAGCATAAAGAAGGGCAAATCCCGCTCCAAGCGCTGCTCCGGTTAAAAATCCAAGCAATGTACTTACAAAACCTCCACCATTATCACTACTCATTCTTTCCTCCTTTCCTTTTTTTCATAAATCTCCATCCAAGCTTAAGTGCAGGGAAAAAAGCAAGTAATCCTGCAGAATGCTTCACGAAGTTCTTATTCAGAAACTTAAGTGAATGTGATACAGACCCGACCGATTCCCTGGTTGAATCAATAATTGAATTGATCTTAAGAAGGTCATCATCAACTTTCTCACTTACATCCTGAAGCTTTCTCGTAAGTTCCCTTGCCTCTGAAGAAGTTTTCTCCAGATCAGTAAGAAGCGACTTCAACTGATTCAATGCAGGAACCAGGCTTATCACTATCATCAGAAATCCAACTGAAAATATCAGCGCAACTATAAATATGATCACTATTGTTACAGAGTCCATTTTCTCCCTTATTAAAATAGTATAATAACACTGTCTTTATGTCAACAAAAAGGTAATATATCAACCGTTTAAATACAATCTGATCAACTCTTCGGCACCGTCTGTCGGAAGCATATCTCCATTAATGATCTTTTTTCTTATCTCCCCCAATCTTTCCCTGATGATCTTATTGGAATAAAAACTGTCTTTCAAAAAATCTTCGATCAGTGAAATTGTCCAGCTGAATGCCTGATCTCTTCTTCTGTTTTCAAAAATCCCGCTCTTTTCGGTTTGATCCCTGAATTCCTCAACGATCTCAACTATCTTCCTGATCCCTTTACTTTGTGCTGCAGATGCAGTTACCACTTCCCTCACCCAACCTTCAGTGGAAGGGAGAAGATAGTGAACTGCTCTCGAATATTCACCCCTGGTCATTTCAGCCCTTTTTATATTTCCGCCATCAGCTTTATTAATAACGATCAGGTCGGCAAGTTCCATTACACCCCTTTTTATTCCCTGAAGTTCATCGCCACTTCCGGGATTAAGGATCAGAACAAAAAAATCTACCATCGACCTGACAGTAATCTCACTCTGGCCTACGCCAACTGTTTCAATAAGGATCACATCGAACCCGGAAGCTTCACATAGCATCATCGTTTCTCTGCTCTTTCTTGTAACGCCTCCGAGAGTCCCGCCAGAAGGAGAAGGCCTGATAAAACAATGCTCTTCTCTTGATAACCTCTCCATCCTGGTCTTGTCGCCGAGAATACTTCCGCCGGTCAAAGTGCTGCTGGGATCAACAGCGAGAATTGCGACCTTGTGTCCATCGGACAGAAGTTCAAGACCGATCTCCTCAATGATCGTACTTTTCCCCGCTCCCGGAGGACCTGTTATTCCCAACCTCAAAGATCTCCCCCGGGAAGGTTTTATCCTTTTTAATATTTCTCTTCCTTTCATATAGCGCGGGGCAGAATTACTCTCAACAAGAGTTATTGCTTTAGCCAAAAGAGTTTTATTGTTTTTCCGTATACCGTCTAAAAAATCATCAACCGAGGGTTCCCCTTTTCGCTCAGGTCTCCTGCCGAAGGGTTCTTTTCCTGTATTGTCAACACCATGCTTAACGACTGTCGCAAATATATCCTCATCACCATTATCTGTCCATTCCGGAAAATGATCTTTCTTTTCCCCCACTTTTTTCCTGCCCATTTTTTAAATTATATCCTACAGAGACCAAGGTCTCAATACATACACTATTCTCCCAGTAAATTCTTTTCTGTGATCAGATCAAATAGTTTATCTGTGATAAATTCATATCCTTTAGCATTCGGGTGACCATCGGAGATTAAATAATCCCCGTAATTAACAGAATTTATCTCTTTATGAAACAAAAAATTATTGTCAATGAATGGCACTCGGTAAGTAATGGCGATATCCCGGATCACTTCGTTAACTTTATAACCATGAAAATGGAAATATGTCATAAATACCAAATTGAAATTATGGACCTTGCTCAGTTCTACAAATTTGATAAGATTGTATTTCAGTTGTTTTCTATGAATATCCCTGTTTATATAGAAAGTCTTATATTTATCGTTCTTTACATCGTCTGCATATAAAAAATTATTGTTTGACCGTACTCCGGTTATTTTCCCGTAAATCAGTTTATATAATTTATGGACCCGTAATGAGAGAAAGAATATTCTCATTTTGACTTTAAAAAGAGAAAACCCTGTCTTCTTTTTTTTCTCAAACTCCCAATAAACACTATTATTCAGGTTCCAATGATCATTATTCCCTGTCATTACAATTACAAGGTGTGGCTTGTATTTGTTCAGGTTTTTTTTCAGAACATTGATCGCCGTTGTTGAATTCGAACCCGATATCCCGAGATTCAGGACTTTGATCTCCTTTGACTTGTCTTTAATCATAAACCTTTTTTTCAGCATGTTCGGATAGTTCCCATCCTGTGCACCCACGGTCCACGAATCGCCAATACAAAAAATTGTCCTGTCTGATCTGTCAGATCTCTTCGAAATATTTATACTTTCTATTTTTAAAAGATGAACAAAACCGAGGAACCTGAGAAAAACCTCCAATAATACTAACGAAAGAATAATCAAACCTAAAACCTTAACGGTTTTCCAAACATATCTCATTAAAATTTCCTATCACAGCAACAAATTATTGTCAAAGATTTTGTAAAATAGTAATTCATAAAAACCCTCCCCGTCTTGACAGTGGAAAGGGAAACAATTAGAATTTAAAAGTCAAGGAGATAAAATGTTTGGAAGTCTTGGTATTTGGGAAATTCTGTTAATTGTATTAATTGTGGCACTACTCTTCGGTGGGAAGAAACTTCCCGAATTGGGCAAAGGCCTTGGGGACGGGATAAAGAATTTCAGGAACTCACTGAAAAAAGACGCTGATGAAGATTCCGGGGAACAAGAAAATAAATCGGATAATGAGAAGGGTAATTGAGGAATCTGTCGAGAAAAGAAAAAAAGCACAATCAGAAATAGAAAAAGTATTAGTTGAGCTTGGAGAACTTCTCGGTAATTCAAAAGTTTTCAAAAAGAACAAAAACAGAATAAAAGAAAAACTTTCCGGATTCAGTAAAAAACTTCAGGAACTTATAACTCTACAGGATAAAGAATGGGATGACCTGTCCAACAACCATTACAATACAATTTTTAATTCTCTGCAATCACAGATCGACAATCTGGATGCGAAATATTCCAACATAAGAACCTTACTAAAGAATTTCAGTGACCTGGAAGTATCATTAAATAATCTTGCTGAATCTGTAAAGGACGGATCGGGGAAAAGTGATACGGATAAAATAAAGAATACAAGCAACCGGATCTCTCCATTCCAGTACTCGGATTTCGAGAAAAGATTCAGAGGAAGTAAAGAAAAGATAAGTAATAACCTGAAAAAATACGTGCAGTATTTTAAAGATTCAAAAAATGTTCTGGATATAGGATGCGGAAGGGGAGAATTTATTTCATTGCTTAAAGATGAAGGGATCGATTCAGTTGGAATTGATATTTCCGATTCAATGCTCAGAGAGGCAAAGGAGAAAGGCCTGCAATGTCTGAATAAAGATGCACTCGAATATTTGAGAGCAATGAAAGATGATTCTCTCGGGGGAATATTTGCCTCTCAGGTAATTGAACACTTCGAACCGGAATATCTGAAGGAGATCATAAGGGAATCCTTCAGAGTACTTCGCCCCGGTTCTCCAGTTATCCTTGAAACAATAAATCCGCTCTCCCTGTTCGCACTTGCCAACATATATTTTCTCGATATAACCCATCAAAAGCCACTACACCCCGAATTCATAAGATATATGCTTGAAAGTGCAGGATTCTCAAAAGTAAATATACTATATTCAGATCCCCTCAAAGATCTATACCTGAATGAGATCCCGACAGAAGAGCAAATTGCACAAATTTTTAATTCTAATGTCGATAAATTGAACAAACTACTATTCACTTCTCCCGATTATGCTGCATACGGAATAAAATGATAGACAAAATAAGAAATTTTTCAATAATCGCCCATATCGATCACGGAAAGACCACACTCTCAGACAGAATTCTTGAGATCACCGGGGCAGTTGCAAAAAGAGAAATGCAGGAACAACTCCTCGACTCAATGGAACTCGAGAGGGAGAGGGGAATAACGATCAAATCACATTTTGTAAGTTTGAAGTATAAATATAAAGATGGACAAGAATACATGCTGAATTTGATCGATACGCCCGGTCATATCGACTTCAATTATGAAGTTTCAAGATCGCTCTCCGCATGCGAGGGAGCGCTCCTGGTCATTGATTCCACCCAGGGTGTTGAAGCTCAAACCGTTGCAAATACTTATCTGGCAATTGAAAATGACCTTACTCTCATCCCGGTAATGAACAAAATTGACCTTCCTAATAATGAACTTGAGAAATCCCTCGATCAGATGGAAAATGTGATCGGGATCTCAAGAGATGAAGCATTGAATGTTAGTGCCAAGACCGGAGAGGGAGTTAAAGAAACTCTCGATGCGATCATAGAGAGGATACCGCCCCCACAGGGAGATCCCTCCAAACCGCTTAAAGCAATGATATTTGATTCCTGGTTCGACCCTTACAGGGGCGTCATAGTTCTTGTCCGTATCATTGACGGGGTACTTAACAAAGGTGAGAAAATAAAGTTCCTTTCAAATAATGCTATATATGAAATAAATGAACTTGGTGTCCAGACACCAAAAGCAAAACCGCTGAAACACTTGTCAGCCGGGGAAGTAGGATACCTGATAGGAAGTGTTAAAAATATATCGGAAATAAAAATAGGTGATACGATAACACTGTCAAAGGAAGAAAATGTTAAAGCACTGCCGGGATTCAAAGAGCCCCTGCCCATGGTATTTGCAGGTTTTTATCCCGGTGAAGGCTCCAATCATGATGAATTGAGGGAAGCGATAGAGAAGTTGACTCTGAACGATTCATCCCTGAAATTTGAACCTGAAACATCACCTGCACTCGGAATAGGATTCAGATGCGGTTTTCTGGGACTTCTGCATAAAGAGATAATCCAGGAGAGGTTGGAAAGAGAATACAATCTTGCTATTGTAACAACATCTCCATCTGTCCGTTATAAAGTAACTACAACAAAAGGTGAATCTTATGAGATAGAATCACCCGGAGCTCTCCCTGATCCTCAAAATCTTGCCATGATTGAAGAACCCTATATCGAAGCTATTATAATCACACCCGATGAATACCTCGGTAATATTATGAAAATCCTCCAGAACAGAAGAGGGATTCATAAAAAAATGGATTACATAAGTTCACAGCGGGTTCACCTGACCTACCAGCTTCCTCTGGCAGAGGTTCTTTATGACTTTTTCAACAAGATCAAATCGGTCTCTCAGGGATATGCTTCATTTGATTATGAATTGATCGACTACAGACAATCCCCTCTTGTAAAACTTGATATACTTATTAATGGAGACCGGGTTGATGCTCTTGCCCTTATCGTTCACAAGGACAAGGCTTTCTCTTTCGGAAATCTCCTTACATCCAAAATGAAAAAAGTGATCCCAAGGCAGATGTTCGAAGTTGTTATTCAAGCTGCTATTAATAAAAGAGTTATAGCAAAAACAGTTGTTAAGGCATTGAGGAAAAATGTTCTGGCAAAATGTTACGGCGGGGATATTTCAAGAAAGATGAAACTTCTGGAAAAGCAAAAGAAAGGTAAGAAGAGGATGAAACGAATAGGGAAAGTTGATATACCTCAGGAGGCTTTCCTTGCAGCTCTTGAACTTGACGAGTGATCCATAAATAAAATAAAGGAGTTGACCATGAGTGATGAAATTAAGAAAGAGACCTTTCCACACAGTTTCTGGACCGCCAATATGACCGAATTATTTGAAAGGGGCGCATATTATGCGATGGCAAGTTTTGTTGTTCTTTACCTCGGACAATTGGGACTTGGCGACTACTGGCCGAGTACTTTGAACGGATTATTATGGACCCTTGTATATTTTTTACCTATTCTATCCGGAACAATTGCAGATCATATAGGTTTTAAAAAATCATTGCTCGCCGCATTCGTCCTTCTCTCAGCAGGATATATGCTTATGGGTTACCCTGTCTGGTTCGGCGGGAATGTACTAAGATCCACAGTTGAAAGTGAAGTGACCGCCGGTCTTGGGATAGTTCTTCCTGTTGTCTTTGCAATTCTTCTGATCGGATTAGGCGGATCGGTCATAAAACCCTGTATCTCAGGAACAATTCAGAAAACATCCGGAAAAAGGGCGACCCTTGCTTTCGGAATATTCTATATGATCATCAATGTTGGTTCACTATTCGGAAGAGGTGTCAGTTATTTTGTCAGGACAGAATTTAATAACCTGAGTTTCATCTTTGCAGTGTCTGTCGCATGTTCAATACTCGCATTTTTTGTTGTATTGTTCTTCTATACTGACACAGAAAAAGAGCTTGGGACAAATATTGAAAAGAAACAGAAGAAATCAGTCAGGAAGATCCTTCTTGACATGGTCCTCGTCTTAAAGAATAAAAGATTCGCTCTGTTCCTTATCGTATCAAGCGGATTCTTCTTTATTTATTCTCAAGTATATAACGTAATACCTCTATATCTTAAAAAAGTAGTTGAACTTGATCCTGCCGTAGATTTGATCACAATGGCGAATCCATTTGTGATAGTCTTTTTTCAGTTATTAATAACAAAAAAATTCGGAAAGCTTAAACCGATAAATTCAATAATAGTAGGTATAATAATAATCGGACTTGCAATGGTCATAAACCTTGCCCCGATATTCATGGCTGGAGGAGTCACGAAAATGGTCCTCGGTGATTTCATTCCGATAGGATCACTTTTCGCTGTTCTTACAGTTGGGATGATCGCATTCGGTGAACTTTTCACTTCAGCAAGGACCTATGAATATATCGGAGCTCTTGCTCCCAAAGGACAGGAAGGACTTTTCCTCGGATATGCAAATCTTCCGGTGGCAATAGGAGCATTGATAGGCGGTCCTGCAGGAGCATATATCTTTAACGGAATAATGTGTACAAATTCTACAAAACTTCCGTCCGGATTATTGGAATTGAACCCATTCTGGAATTCAATGGGCTGGGTGATATTGATGACAATAGGACTAGTATCCGCATTCAGTATGTGGCTCTATAACAGGTGGCTTACAGCAAACCCAGTGAAGTGAAATAGGTCGTTTTTGACACAATGGTTTTAACCGTTTGCTTTGATCAACTTCCGTCTTTTCAGAAAAGATTCGATCAGAGATTTGAATGAGAGGAACGCAATAAACAGGTAACCGTATTGGAACAACAAAAGGAACGGGAGTACAAGCCACATATGATTAATAAATGCAATATATACTGCAATTGAAAAATAGACACCCATAATAAATTCTATGGAGGGAATAAGCAATTTCCTTTTCGCACGATATTTCTTTTTTGTCCAGTTCTCACCTCCGCTCTCGACACCGAACTTTGGCGTTCTTACAAATTCGGTCTTGTAGTTAAAAAGAGCCTCGAGTACTGCAACAGAATTGTTTACCGATAATCCGATACCGAGTCCCATTAAAAAAGGGAGGTATTTAAATGTGCCTTTCCAAGACGGGAAAATATACTTTTGTGATAGCAGATAAAAAGCCGATATTGATGTTGTGGCAAGAAGAAACAGAGGAATATCAACTATCAGCCATTTACCCCAATCAAGCTCTGTACGAACAATTATCAGGGGAAGTATCAGCAATGAAAATGGTATCATTACAAGATAATTTAAATTTCCCGCAAGATGAAATACCGATTCTATTTTCACCTTGAGGGGATAGTCTGACCTGAATATATCGCCAAGAAGTTTTTTCGCTGTCTGGATAGAACCTTTTGCCCATCTGTGCTGCTGGCTTTTAAATGCAATTATATCAACCGGTAACTCCGCAGGAACCTCATACATAGGAAGATAGATGAACTTCCAGTCCTTCATCTGCGCTCTATAGCTCAGGTCAAGATCTTCTGTTAATGTATCGTGCTGCCATCCACCGGCATCGATAATTGTCTTTTTTCTCCATATCCCTGCAGTTCCGTTGAAATTGAAAAAACGGCCTGTCCTGTTCCTTGCAGTATGCTCAATAACAAAATGACCGTCAAGAAAAATTGCCTGTAATTTTGTAAGGAGAGAATATTCCCTGTTCACATGTCCCCATCTCATCTGGATCATTCCGACTTTCTTGTCCGTAAAATAATGGATCGTTTTCTTTATAAATGAAGGGGTCGGTATAAAATCCGCATCAAAAACCGCAATAAATTCACCTTTTGCCTTTTCCATCCCCTTTTCAAGAGCCCCGGCTTTAAATCCTTCCCTGTTGGTCCTGTGAATATAATGAATATCAAAACCTTCTTTCCTGTAGTGATCGACCCGGGATTTCGCTATTTGAACTGTCTCATCAGTAGAATCATCCAACACCTGTATCTCTAATAATTCTTTCGGATAATCGGTCTTGACGATACTATCGATCAACCGCTCCACAACATACATTTCATTGAAAAGCGGGAGTTGAACAGTGACGGGCGGAAGTGATTTGAACTTTTTTTCAGGCACTTCTTTATCATTCAGCGTTTTTATAAAAAGAAATGCAAGATAATAACGATGGCTACCATAAATTGACAGAAAGGCAAGCAGCACGAAATATAAGATTATTAGAGTATAATTAAAATCGTTCAATGTAGTGTTTCCAATAAATATTGTAAGGTTTATATTACCTCATTCTTTTATATAATTCAAGTCCCTAAAGGTCAAACTGATATAAAACAAGTACTGCAATTATCATATATTTTTTCTTTTCAAAGTGTGATGGGGAACAATGAACTCCCGGGATGGATAGCTCACTTTATGATAGGTATAGTTCTCGCATTCATATTTGCGTCAGTATTTTATAAAAAATTCTAATTTTTATTGAATAGAAAAAATGGAGGGAGTAGAATTTAATAGATATAATACCATAGGAGGTGTCATCATGATTCATAGATCATATAAGTCTTTTTTGATCATTACCATCATTTTATTCTCAACCACATTGTTACTGCTTCCACAGGAAGAAGTTGTTAAGAATACAGATCCCGGACTTAGGCTGAAGTGGTATGCCGAACATGAGGCTATGAAGAAAGACTCCATATTCAAAAACCTCCCATGGCAATTTTTGGGACCACTTAATGTCAGTGGGCGAATGACTGATGTCGAAGTTATTGTTCCAAAGGGAAAAAACTATTCTATCTATATTGCAGCAGCTTCCGGAGGTGTCTGGAAAACTCAAAATGAAGGTACCACATGGGAACCTGTTTTTGAGAACAAAGCTTCAACATCGATCGGGAATATTGCCATCGCTCCTTCCGATCAAAAAACGATCTGGGTTGGAACGGGAGAAGCAAATATCTACCGGAGTTCACAAACCGGAGCGGGGATCTATAAATCTACTGACGGAGGAAAAACCTGGCAACATATGGGCCTTACCGATACAAATACAATCTCAAAGATCATTATTCACCCGAAAAATCCCGACATAGTATACGTGGCAGCTTCCGGGCATGAGTGGACCGACAACTCTGCAAGAGGACTATATAAAACTTCTGATGGGGGTAAAACCTGGGAGAAGATCAAATTCATTAACGGCAGGACAGGAGCAATAGATCTCGTTATGGACCTTTCAAACCCCGACACCCTATATGTTTCATTCTGGCAGAGAATAAGAAGAAAATGGAATGATCCAAGAATAGAAAAAGGATATAAATGGAGCGGATTATACAGAACAAATAATGGCGGGAAGAACTGGACAGAGATCAATAAAGGGCTTCCTGAAGCAAAATACAGAGGAAGGATCGGCATCGATCTATGCAGGGCAAAACCAAATATTCTATATGCTTTTATTGATAACTATGAGATAGCCGGAGAGTGGGAACCCGGAGACTTCGACACTTACGGAAGACCCAAAGGAGGAAAGATAAAGGGTGCAACCGTATTTAGAAGTGATAATTCCGGATCATCATGGAAACGGGTTAGTGAAGAGAACGGATATATGGAAAATCTTTCCAATACATATGGATGGGTCTTCGGTCAGATCAGAGTTGACCCCAACAACGAGAACAGGATTTACGTGATGGGACTTGCCCTGAATGTTTCAGAAAACGGTGGGAAAACTTTTCATCCCATAGGTCGTCAGCACGGAGACCACCACGGACTGTGGATAGATCCTGATAATTCTGATTATCTCGTTAACGTTAACGATGGAGGGCTTGCCATCTCTTATGACGGAGGAAAGCATTTCAGGACCTTTGCCAACAGACTTCCTCTCGCTCAATTTTTCAATGTAAATTATGATATGGGGAAACCCTTCCGTGTGTACGGTTCTGTTCAAGATCATGGAAGTTACAAAGCGATAGTCGATACAAGCCGTGGAAGGTTTAATATCCCGGCACAGAAATGGGAGAATGCCCCGGGAGGAGAAGGTAGCAATCATGCTATTGACCCCACAGATGCAAATACTGTCTATTCCGCAGGGTTTTATGGAACACTGATGAGGACAGATATAAAAAATGACAAAACAAAGGTCATAGTTCCCAAATCAGAGAAAGACAAAGAGAAGTTCAGAGGGCAATGGCTAGCTCCATTTATCTTATCACCTCACGATCCGAAAGTTATCTATCACGGAATGAACTACATCTTCAAATCTTCCGATAGGGGTGAAACATGGAAAAAGATCAGTCCTGATCTCTCCTATAACAAAAAGGACATGAAAGGGGACATCCCATATCAAACTATCTTTGCAATTTCAGAATCACCTCTGAAAGCAGGTTTCATATATGCCGGAACAGATGACGGAAGGGTATGGTTCACGGATAATGATGGGAAGAACTGGAAGAATATTACCGGCGATCTTCCATATAGAAAGTGGGTCTCAAGGATCGTTGCCTCTCAATATGACCTCGGGACCGTATATCTTACTCAGAACGGGAAAAGGGATGATGATTTCACTCCCTACATCTGGAGATCAACAAACTTCGGTAACACCTGGGAAAGTATTGTTTCCAATATCCCTACAGGACCTGTTAATGTTATAAGAGAAGATCCTTCAGACAAAAATATACTATATCTGGGTACAGACTTCGGAGTATATGTATCCCTGAATGCCGGAAAGAAATGGCATACTCTCATGAACAACCTGCCTACAACATATGTTCAGGACCTTGTCGTACATCCCAGGGAAGATATTCTGATTGCTGCAACTCACGGTAGAGGGATGTATGCCATCGACATCAGATACATTCAGGAAATGGCAAAAACAGGATTAAACAATGACCTTTTCTTATTCCCGCCTGAGAATGCAAAACTGCCGAAATGGAGAATGTGGTATTGGGCAGGAAAGAAACCGGGTAATTTCGGGTTCTGGCTGAATAGTGATGCAAAAGTAAAGATCGTGATCACCGGTCATGATGGCAAAACCGTAAGGTCGATTGTATCCAACGGAATAAAGGGATTCAATTTTATAAAATGGGACCTGAGACCGGATAAGCCGGAAAAGAAAAATCCTTTTGTGATATCTGGAATATACAAAGTGAAAATAACTGCAGGAAAATTTTCATCCGAATGCTCTATTGAAGTAAAAAAATAACAGACTATTCTCTTGATAATACTAGAGGTGAGTGGAGGAATGTTTCTCCACTCACCTCCAGTGGGAATTAAATAAACACCTCTTCTTCTTTTTCTTCTATTCTTTTCAGTTTTTCTTTAAGTTCTTTCTTCATGAGCTTATTCATTTTTTTCATTTCTATTTCTTTTTTCATCATTATCTGTTTCATCTTTTCTTTCTCTTTTATCAACTTTAATTTTAACTTAAGGAGATTCCCATCCGAATCACGCCAAACTTTTACATCCTCCATGATCTCAGGAACATTGATGGGAGCATTCTGAAAGTCAAAACGAAAAATATTATTACCCTTATCTCCGAAGAACATTGCACCGCCAAAAGACCTCTCACCTAATTCTACTGTTATTTTTTTTACTTTCTTATGTCTAAGAATATTGAGAATGATCTTATCACCTTTTTTCTTTCCCATAATGGCCTTCGAAACATCTCCCGGCCCTTTTATCATTTTCCCCTCAATTTTCAGAATAACATCACCGGAAAGAATTCCGGCCTTTTCAGCCGCACTTCCCTTTGTTACATTCATGATCAGAGCACCACCGTCCTTTTTCACACCAAAGTATTTTGCAAAATTTTCATCCATTATCCTCATCTCAACGCCAAGATAAGCACCTTTTTTCATCTTGAAGTTTTTCAGTCCATTCAATTTCTCTAATTCTTTTAATTTTTTCAATTCACCATGAAGCTTATCTCCGAAGAACCGGAGCTTATTCCCTGCCTGATCTAAATATAACTCATTCATCTCCCACTTCCCGAGTACGACAGTGGCAGACATACCCTTTCCGTCCCTGACATATTTGATCTTCACTTTTGTGCCGGGGGCACTTCTGCTTACAGCTTCAGCCACGTCATCAGGCCTGCGTGTCTTAATATCATCAATATACTGAATCACATCATATTTTTTCAATCCGGCTTTGAACGCAGCCTCATCTTTGGTAACACCCGTCACAAGGACACCGAATCTGACACCGAACTCTTCTCTGTCATCACCGGAAAGTTTCTCAATATTTACTCCGAGATACCCTTTCCCTTTCGATTTTCCCGCATAAGTCTGAACGGTTATCATCGCAAAAATCACAAGAAAAGCTAAAATGACCAAATGGACTTTCCCATATTGTTCCTTTTTTAAAAATTTCATAACTGCCTCCAATCTGTTTTTACTTCTTTAGACAACAGGAGAAATCAAAAAGTTTCAATCAGGGAATTTTTTCAGGATTATTTCAAGCTGAGATCGAACCGTAAATAATGGAACGGATATCATTGTTTTTCAATTTTGACAAGCTCCTCTAAAAGTGAAGGATCGGATATCAACTTAAGTTTATCATTTCTGGAAAGCTTTTTGATCCCTATTTCATATTTGAGAGCAAGGCTGTGTGATCCGGCATTTATTTTGAATACTATATCCAGAGGGCCTCTTCCTCTCAGATATTTTGATCCCTTTCCGGAAACATGATCTTTGAACCTTTTTTCAATATTCTTTGTGATCCCGGTATAATAACTGCCGTCACCACCTTGAATAATATATATTACCCAATTGTCATGCGGTGAAGACTCTTCAGTCATCTATTATTCCGAGATCATCAATCTCTTCCCCTGATGCCCTGATCCTCGCAAGGATATCCGAAGCAATCTCTTCAATTGGTTTGTTTGTGACATCGATTACAGAACACTCATTGATGCCTCTGAATATCTTTCTCGCATATCTTAATTCTTCTGTAACATAATCGATATCAGAATAATTCCCGGTGGAACCACCGAGATGGCTGTCACGAACACTTCTCAACTCGGATAAGTTTGTCGGATAAGTTGACAAACCGAACACATGAAGACCCTTCAGATCATAGATCATTTCCGGCGGTTCAATATTCAGAATTATAGGAACATTTGAAACTCTCCAGCCTTTGAAGGCAAGATATATACTGAGAGGAGTTTTAAATGTTCTCGATACACCGATAAGCACAACCTCGCCTTTATCAATTTCTTCAACCCTCTGCCCGTCATCATGTCTGAACGCAAATTCCATTGCCTCTATTCTTTGAAAATAGGCTCTGTTAAGCTTTCTGAACATTCCCGGAGTTTCAACAGGAGAATAATCAAGCTGACGGGAAAGCTGGGCAAGAAGAGGTCCCATAAGATCAATGGTCTCCACATCGTTCAGCCTCCCTAGTATCAGTATCCTGTCCCTCAATCTCTTGGATACAATGGTATGAACAACAAATCCCTTATTCGCTTTGGCTTCCTCAATAATATCTTTGATCTCAGAACCCATATGAATATGAGAACGGATATTGATCTCAATATTCACCTTACCGAACTGAGCCATAGCGGACTGCAATGCACCTTTTGCCGTTTTTCCTGTCCCGTCCGAGATCACATATACTTGATGTTTCATTTAATATTTCAATCCTAATCCCAAATACAAAAAAATTTCCTCAACAACAATAACAAATATAGATCATAATATAATATAAATTCAAGTCCTAAATTCAGGAGCACTCTCAACATCTTTCCAGAAAGTATCATCTATCTTGAGATTATGAGAACAGCATTTTACTTTTCTCACAAAATTGTTCAGATTTAAAAAATATGCTTTATTAAATTCCTGAATCTTACTTCTTTCCATATTTAACACAAAATATTCATTTGCCTGCTTAACCAATTCCGCAAGGAGACAAAGCGCTTCACCTTTTCCGAGAGATTTCATCTTTGACTCAGGGCCCCTGTCAATAAAGATCACAGTTTTAAGTCTGACAGGTCTTTCAATGATAACAGACTTGAACTGCACTTTGTCCTTTTTCCAAAGGACTCTGCTCCATGTTGGGAAAGGGTAAGCAAAATATTCCCCGGAACTTAACCTCACAACAAGAGTCAGATCATCTGATAATGAGAACCATGGGAAACGGAACATCCCGCTGGCAGTTGATTTTCCCGAACCTGATGCGCCGGCAAGGAGAACTCCTTTACTTTCATTTTTATTTCCCGGATCAAATCTGACAAGTCCGGAGTGGATCAGGAAACCTCCACTTTCAAAAAAGCAACTGCCGATCAGTGCCGAAAGTTTCGATAATTGCCTCCACATCCACTCCTCTTCGGACAAAAAGTTAACCGAGCCGTCGCTGTTCCTGACAGGAGTTCCATCCCTCATTAAGACCCTCGGAGTTTTTTCAGGGTCAAGCACAAAAGAAATGTTATTCTCATTATTGAAGTTGTCCTTTTTTTTAGATCCGTTGATTATTACATCTGTTCCTGCAGAACTCAAAATAATACGATTATTTATCTCTTCCGGAACTTCCGTCCTTTTCAGACTGAGGGACTCACCGAATATAGATAAAACCTTCTCCGCTTTTGAATCACTGGCAGTGACTGCAACCCCACCTGTTTCGATCTTAATAATATAACCTTCCACTTTAATCGGTCTCCCGATCTTCCGGAATCAGGTGGTTCTTTTCTCTGAGATCTATAAACATTCTCCGGTGCATTCTCCCAATAAGATCTGCGACATCTTCTTTCGCCTTCTCAAATTCCACCAAAAAATTATCGCTGATAACTTTGGAAATATCTCTGATCGTTCTTTTCCCGTCAATTTTATTCCATACTAAAAGACTTGTGGAATTCAGGCCCATGGTTTCCGCTGTCAGAGTATTAAAAAGGACAGCATAATCTTCAAGATCATCAATTAAGATAATACTTTTTGATCTTTCAGGTGTAAAACTGATGTTCATATGAGAATTATATCAGAAATAAAAAAAAATCAGGTAACGTACATTCCTGTTCTGCAATCATCAGGGTCACTATCTCCACCGGATCCGGCTTCACAATAGTATGGACTATTACCGGAAATACAATCACCCGCTCCCGGAGAAGAACCGGTACTACAATAGGTACCAGTCCATCCATCACCACCGGTTGCACATTGTTCCGGGGTCGGTCCGGCAGCACTTCCGGTAAAACAGCCCAAAACACTGTCCTGGCCGGTAACAGTTCTCGATTTGGCTCCGAGATCTATGCATTCTGGAGAAACATACTTTTTTTTATTAATATTCATATAGTTATTTTCCAAACAATCATTCCATTATTGTTCCCATTCTAATAAATAAAAATCCGATTGTCAAGACTCCTTGGATCACAACCTGTAGGTTACTCCCGATATACCAAGATTTTTTTTCATTTTCTTTAATTGACCAATAAAGTAGGACTTGTCTCCATCTGCCAAATCTAATGCCTTGACCGCAGCCTGAACAGCCTCCTTATATTTTTTGTTGATCAGGAATGCTTCCGCAAGGGTATCATAAATATGTGCTGCACTTTTAAGAGATACAGCATCAATCGCAAGTCTCAGACTTCTTTTTCTCTCTCTTAATGATCCATCTTTGCTTTTAACAAGGAGCCAGGCCAGATTATTAAGTGTTTCCGGCTGTTCATATTTGATTGAAAGTGATATCTCATAATAATTCTTAGCTTTCTCCATATCTCCCTTTTCATGATATATAGCAGCAGCAGCAGCATATAATCTGAAGTCTGACGGAGATTTTCGGATCTCTCTTTCGATAGCCTGAATTAAAACTTTCTGCTCGATCCCGTTACTGATATTTTTCACAAAGGGATTCACGGTCAAACCAAACAATACTATCAGAACAATAGTATAACCGAGAACACTTTTTCTTACCTTTTTTTTATGTTTCAATATCTCCGACCGGTCTCTGATACATTTTTTCAAAAAATCTATCCTCTCCCCGATCGAATAGTGATGCCAGTTGGATCCTTTCTTTTCACTGATCCCGCCCCCGAGTTTCTCAAATGAACTTATCAATTTTTCAGGATCAACACCGGAATCGAAACAATACAGATCCGCCTCACGTTCAAAGTTCCGCATGAAATAACCAAAAATGTATCTGAAATACAGGATAAACATAAGAATAGATAAGATCCCTCCCAAAATATGAAACAGATCGATCCCGTGAACAACTGTATTTCCTGTAAGAATATCAATACCCAGAGATGAGTTCAGGATAGCAAGATTAACAATGTTCATGATCCCGCCACTTAACACTGCAAATCCAACAAACAACAATAAATAATAAAGAATATGCTTCCCTTTGACATGCCCTGTTTCATGACTTACTACAGCTATGATCTCTTCAGTTGAAAGAATTGCCATAAGTTCAGGTGTTATAAGGAGGTATCTGACGAAAGGAAAATACCCGAGCACTCCTGCTGTCATAAGGTTTCCGCTAAGAGGATCCCAAGATAGTATCTTACTGAATGCCACCCCTTCTTTTTGAGGAAATTTCAATATTTCAGTTCTCAGATCTCCTTCAGAAAGCGGTTTGCAATTCCAGAGCTTTATTATAAGGACCGGGCCGATCACCAGAAATATCAAGAGGAAAAAAGCAAGAAAGAGCAACTGGAGATATGGAGATCCATAGCTCTCCGTGATCCATCTAATATTAAAAATCTTTAAAATATCAACACTCAGGACAAGTATCAGCCAGGGGATCATTATTGCAAGATTGAATTTGATATTTTCAGAAACAAATTTTCCTGCGCTTACAGACATCCCTGATATATCTCCCGCCGTCATAAAACCCCAATACCATACTATCGCAAAATGCAGTATAAATACCGACAATACCCCGATGTCCCCCGCAAAAGTAATTTCACCGAACTTAAGAACTGACATTATTATAACTTTAAGATCAAAAACATACATTTCAATTATAAAAATGACGATCGCTTCAATAAGTAAAAAGTTGGTTGTTCTGGTATATTCGGATCTGAACAAATAATGACGATCTTCATCTTCAGGATACTTCTTTTTCAGTTTCAGGAATGAACTCCTGACATGAATTGAGAAAAGAAACACCAAAGCAGGAATTATCAGAATATCCAGATGAACAGGTAACAGATCATTTGAAGTCACCGGTGCACTTACAAAAGCAACTACAGCTATAATAAAATATAAAAAATTTTTGTATATCATGATAAATAAGGCTTTAACTGACCATTTCCAATGAACACATTTTATATCTAACCTTCAGGAATTGCAATAGGTATGATCCGGTGTTAAAATATCCGATTGGTAAAGGGGCTTCTATAATGAGTAAAAATGTATATAACAATATTCTTGATGTTGTAGGAAATACACCGCTCGTAAAACTCCGGAAAGTAACTGCCGGAACAAAAAGCGAAATATTTGCAAAACTTGAATTTATGAACCCGATGGGCAGCGTAAAGGACAGGGCGGCAAAATATATGATCGAAAAAGCTGAAGAAGACGGCAGAATAAAAAAGGGACAACTCATAATAGAGAACTCGTCCGGGAACACAGCTTTGGGACTTGCTCTTGTTGCTATTCAAAAAGGATACAAACTTAAAGTGATTGTAAGAGACAGGATCAGTCCTGAAAAGATCAACCAACTTGAAGCACTCGGAGTCGATGTCCATAAAGTGGACAGTTCTCTTCCGCCTGAGGATCCGGACAGCTATAACAAGGTAACACCAAGGATAGTAAAAGAAAATCAGGATTCATACTTTCCCGACCAACATAATAACAGAGAGAACAACGATTCACATTACAACTCAACAGGACCGGAGATATGGGAACAGATGGACGGGAAGATCGATTATTTTATTGCCGGAATAGGTACCGGAGGAACTATCGGCGGAGTTGCCAAATATCTGAAAGAAAAAGATCCAAAAATAAAAGTGATAGCTATCGATCCGTTCGGATCCATATTCTACAATTATTTTAAGACCGGAAAAATAACCGAATCATCTCCATACCTTATTGAAGGGCTCGGAGATGAGTTCCTGATCAATTGTGCCGATTTTTCAAACATTGACGATATATATCAGATCTCGGATAAAGATTCGTTCAAGTTTGCAAGAAAACTCATGAAAGAAGAAGGAATACTGGGCGGAGGTTCAAGCGGTTCAGCCCTCTGGGGAGCCTTGAAACTTGCAAATTCCCTCGAGAAACCTGCAAGAATAGTTACAATTTTTCCGGACGGATCAGCCCGTTATCTCAGCACGATATTCAATGATGAGTGGATGAAAGAAAAAAAACTTTTTTAACTATAGCAGACATATATTAAGCCCGGCTTTTGAGTTCATTCTTTTTGGACAGATTTAAAAGATCTTATAAGTTCCGTTGTTGAGCTATCATCTTCACTTCCGGGAGATTCCCCCGACACTAATTCTTCAGCAATTTCAGAAGCGATCTTTTTCCCGAGTTCCACACCCCATTGATCAAAAGAGTTTATATTCCATATAACCCCCTGGGTAAAGATCTTATGTTCATATAGGGCGATCAGCATACCTATCGTTTCCGGTGTTAACTTGTCAAACAGCAAAGTGTTGGACGGTCTGTTCCCGGGGAAAGTTCTGAATGGCATCTGTTCTTCAGATATTCCAGAGCCAGCGATTTCTTCCGCTGTCCTTCCGAAAGCCAGGGCTTTTGACTGGGCAAAAATATTTGCCATAAACTTCATGTGGTTTTCTCCGGAATCATTCAGAGGTTGGGCAAATCCAATAAAATCAACCGGAACAACCCTGCTTCCCTGGTGAAGTAATTGAAAAAAAGCATGCTGTGAATTAGTCCCAATTCCACCCCAGACGACCGGCCCTGTCCGATAATCTGTAGGTTCACCTTCAAGACTTACACTCTTTCCATTAGATTCCATATCACATTGCTGAATATATGAAGGGAAATCTGTCAGATATTGATCATAAGGGAGAACGGCATAAGATCCGTAATTAAAAAAATTATTATACCAAATACCGATCATGGCCATTATAACGGGAATATTTTCACTAAACGGAGAATTTTTAAAATGTTCATCAATTTTATATGCCCCTTTAAGAAGTGATATAAAATTATCATAGCCGACTGAGATCATTACAGAAAGACCTATTGATGAAGTGAGTGAATATCTTCCGCCTACCCAATCCCACATCTCGAAAGTATTATCTGCAGAGATCCCGAAAAGCTCCGAATTTTTCATATTTGAAGTAACGGCAATAAAATGTTTTGAAATAAACTCTGCATTTCCCGCAGCTGAGCCTACCCACTTCTTTGCTTTTTTTGCATTGGTCATAGTTTCAATGGTCATAAAAGTTTTAGATGCTATTATAAAAACAGTTTCATCGGGTTCAAGATCGAAGAGGGATTCAATGAGATCGGTCCCGTCAATATTTGAAATAAATCTGACCGTCAGTTCTCTATTCGAATACCATTTCAATGCATTACAGACAAATCTCGGACCCAGATCTGATCCGCCGATCCCTATATTGACAATATTCTTTATCTTTTTTCCCGAGAAACCCTTCCATTCTCCATTTCTTATCCTCTCTGAAACAGATCTCATCTTCTTATGAGTTTCAAATATTCCGGGCATTACATCCGCCCCGTCAACGATAACAGGTTCACCGGAAAAATTTCTCAAAGCAGTGTGAAGAACAGCTCTTTTTTCAGTATTGTTTATCTTTTTTCCTGAGAACATATCCCTGATCTTTTCTCTGAGACCGGTTTTTTCAGCAAGATCAAAAAGAAGACCCAGCGTTTTACTATTGATAAGATTTTTTGAAAAATCGAAATATAGCCCGTCTTCTTTTAAAGAAAATCTTTGCCCTCTTTTCTTATCTTCTTTAAAAAATTCTCTTAAATGAGTATTTTTGATTCCATTAAAATGCTTAACCAAAGAGCCCCACTCGGCAAATCTTTTAGGACCTGTGATCTTTTTTACCATTATTTCCCGACTGTCCTTAATTCAAAAAATTTTCCTTATAGTATTTTAAAGACTTTATCATATCGGCTTTCGAATGCGGCTCAAGGGTCACGGAAAATCCGGTTCCAAGTTTGATTATATCCCTTCTCGCTTTCCCCCAGTCTATAATTCCTTCACCCATTGGGAGATGATCATCACCCGCTCCTTTATTATCATGAAAATGAAAATGAATATGCTTTCCGGAATTAATGCGATTGAGCCATTCGGTGGAACTGATCTTTCCGAAAACCTTATGATGACCATAATCAAAGCAATGAATTATTCGTTCATTTCCGGATCTTCTCACCAGGTCGAGAGCAACTTCAGGATCAGGATCATCAATATTCTCGATCGCAATGAGTGGATGTCCCGGAACGGCAGAAGAAAATCTCATAAAAAATTCCACAGACCTTTCCAGCCACCCTTCAAGGGTCTGCCTGTAATATAACCTGTCATAATTGTAATGAACAACAACCAGTTCAGATCCCCACTCTTTGCCCAGTTCAAGTACTTTTGATAATTTCTTAAAACTTAATTCTCTGATATCTTCATCGCTTCCACCTGTCGAGATATCAAGAAAAGGAGCATGGATGGTATGCGATCTGAATTTTTTAAGAATTGATCCGACCTCTTTCGCCCCTTTAGCAGTCAACTTATTCAGAATGCAACTATCCAGATAAACCTCAGGTGAAATTCCAAGATCAAGAACCTCGTTGAACTCTGTTTTTAATATGTCACAGGTGATCCTGACAAAATAATTATCAAATGACATTTCCACTCAGCATTTCATTGAACTTGCGGGAGAGGGATTTCACACTCAAAGGCTTAGGAATAAAATTTTCTATTTTTTTACTGAATATCTTCTGTTCAAGATATTCTCTGTCATAACCACTTATAAACAATATCCTTGCATCGGGGAATTCTTCTGAAATTATATTTGAAACAACCTCTCCTGAAATCCCCGGCATCTCAACATCGAGGATAACAATAAGAATAGCACCGGAATTCTTCCTGAAGAGCTCAACACCTTTCTCACCATTCTCAGCGGTAAGACACTTAAACCCCAGAATCTCGATCATCTCCTTCCCTATTTCTCTTATAACTTTCTCATCATCTACAAGAAGAATATAATTCTTTTTTATCTCTGATCCCATATGTCAAAGGATATAACAATTAACCGAAAGTGTAAAATATACTATTCCGGTCTCTCATTCACGATCCTTACCCCCTTAACTTTATTTTTCACCGGATATACACCCAGAGATTCATATCCGGTTTCCATTCCTTTTATCATTATTTTTACTGTGACCTCATCCCACTCGAAAGTATTGTTATAAAGAGCCTGAAGAGAAGATGCATTGATCCCGTATTCCGATCTCATAGTGATCTCGTTACTCAAAGAACCCGGTTCTATTCTTCCACGAACCGCCGGATAACCGAAATTCTGTCTTTCGTTATTCCCTTCGAAGCGAAAAATTCCCTTAAAACCAAGTTTGCTCAGGGTTGAATTGCTATTGTTCTTTATCTTAAAAGTAATTGAGGGATATACGATAACATTCTTTCCTTCTAACATCTTGTATACCCAACCTGAGTCTGAGATCATTATTTCCACTTTATCGGAAATACCTTTATGCTCTACAATATTGATATCTTTTCGAAAACCTGTGATATTCTGATCCACAGGATAAAGACCACCAACCCTTACATGAGTGGACCCGTGAGTCCTTGCAAATATTTTAGCATTCACTTTTCTCCATTTATCTTTATTCTCATAAAAGGCCTCTTTTGCTGAGGCAGTATAACCATTAACACCTTTAATAAAGATCTTCCCGCTCATTTCTCCGACAGCAAGTGGAGAACTGAATGCGGAATAAAAACCTGAAGTCTGAGTGGTACCATCCTCCCTGAACTCAAAAACACATTCAAAATTAACAAAATGGAGAGCATTAGCTCCCTTGTTCTTTACTTTAAAAGATACAAAAGGGAGAATTCGCGTTTCCTTTTCTCTCAATTCCGATTTCCCTTCGATCCAACCTGTTTCCACCGAGACTATTTCAATTGAATTTTCAACATCAGCCTGGGACCAGGTATTCTTAAAAGATTTATAGATTATTACCATAAAGATGAGAAATGCGATCAAAAGAATATACTTTATCCAGAATTTCGGATTTTTCATTCTTTCCGCCATTGTTCTCTCTCTTGTATATTCCTCGAATATTCCTCCCGAATTCTCCATTTCTCTCTCCTTATATCTATCGTAATTTTAGCAAAAGAACAAAAAAAAAAAAAGGGGAGCAAAAGCTCCCCTCTTTATCTGTTATCTTTACTTAAGTTTTATACTATACCGTAGGCAAGCATTGTCTTTGCAACTTTCGTGAATCCTGAAATATTTGCCCCAAGAGGATAGTTCCCCGGTTGTCCATATGCAACTGAAGTTTCGTAAGCTGCTTTATGGATACTCTTCATAATGTTATGAAGCTTGCTATCTACTTCTTCTCTTGTCCAACCATATCTAAGGCTGTTCTGACTCATTTCGAGTCCGGAAACTGCAACTCCACCTGCATTTGCAGCCTTTCCCAGTCCATATGCGATATCGTTTGTCAGGAAAACATTAATTCCATCCGGAGTTGTAGGCATATTTGCTCCTTCAGAAACTGTTTTAACACCATTGCTGACCAGGTGTTGAGCATCTTTCTCATTGATCTCATTCTGAGTTGCACTCGGGAATGCTACATCAGCCTTGTGGTTCCAAAGAGGGTTATAACCGAGATTAGGGTCAACCGGAGTATAAACCGCACTTGAATACTTATCAGCAAACTCTTTTACTCTGCCTCTTCTTACATTTTTGAGATCCATAATGAACGCCAGTTTTTCGCGATCAATTCCTGCCTCATCAAAAATATAACCTGAAGAATCAGATATTGTAACTGCTTTTGCACCGAGATCAAGAAGTTTTTCTATTGTATACTGAGCAACATTCCCTGATCCTGAGACAAGCGCTGTCTTCCCGTCAAGAGTTTCCTTCTTTACATTTAACATTTCAGCTGCAAAATAAACTGAACCGTAACCTGTAGCTTCCGGTCTGATAAGACTGCCACCATATTCAAGAGCTTTTCCTGTCAGAACACCGGTATGTTCATTTCTTAATTTTTTGTAATATCCGAAGAGGAATCCGATCTCTCTTCCACCAACTCCGATATCCCCTGCAGGAACATCTGTGTCAGGACCGATATGCCTGAACAACTCTCTCATGAAAGCCTGGCAGAATCTCATTACTTCGTTGTCAGATTTTCCTTTAGGATCAAAATCCGATCCGCCTTTTGCTCCGCCCATCGGAAGTGTTGTTAAAGAGTTCTTAAATGTCTGTTCAAACCCGAGAAACTTGATTATACCCAGATTGACCGAAGGGTGAAATCTCAGTCCGCCTTTGTATGGGCCGATTGCATTGTTGAACTGAACTCTGAATCCTTTGTTGACCTGTACATTGCCTTTGTCATCCATCCATGGAACTCTGAACAAAATTGCTCTGTCCGGTTCTACGAGTCTGTCATAGATACCTGCTTTAACAAATTCAGGATGTTTTTCAACAGTAGGTTCAAGAGATTCCATGACCTCTTCTACCGCCTGATGAAATTCAACTTCCGCAGGATTTTTTACTTTTACTTTCTCGAAAATTTCTTTGGTAAGTGACATTAAATATCTCCTTTAATACAAAAATTTTTTTTGAATACAACTTTTAACAAAATTATGTTAATATGTCAACTATTTGTTTGTGTTAAAATAAATTAAATCCAATTTGTTTTCGGAGGGATAAAATGGTCAATTTATCAGAGCGGATCGATCGGATTTCAGCATCTCCAACTTTAGAGTTATTGAAGATCAAAAATTCCCTGACAAAACAGGGAAAAAACATCCTCGATTTCGGGGCGGGAGAACCGGATTTCCCCACTCCGGAGATTATCAAAAAGAGAGGGATTGAAGCTATAGAGAACAATTTCACAAAATATACACCTGTAACCGGAATTCCCGATCTCAAAGATGCAATTAGCAAATCTTACATGGAAGAACAGGGATTCCTCCCAGGGAATGAACAGATAATAGTAACACCCGGCAGTAAGTTCGGACTTTATCTCATTCTTCAGGCAATAACTGATCCCGGTGATGAAGTAATAGTGCCCAGACCGTATTGGGTTTCGTACCCGGAGATCGTAAAATATTCTGACGGAAAAGTTGTTTATGCAGATCACTTAAAAGAGGGCTCCTTATTTGAATTAACGGCTGAATCATATATTGAAAAATTCTCTCCGAAGACCAAAGCATTAATAATAAACTCTCCCTCCAACCCTACCGGAATGATGATGAAAAAAGCCGAACTTGAGAAGATTATTTCAGCGTGTCTTGAAAAAAACATCTTCCTCCTTTTCGATGACTGTTATAGAAGGATCATTTACACAGATGAAGAATTTATATCACCATTAAAACTTTTCCCTTCTGCAATTGATAATATAGCCATTGTAAGTTCACTTTCAAAAACTTTTTCAATGACAGGCTGGAGACTGGGATATACCATTGCATCGGAATATATCTGTAAAGCCATGTCCAAACTTCAGGGTCATTCTTCTTCAAATCCCTGCTCAATCTCTCAAAAAGCTGCGGTCGGTGCACTTCTGGATGATCAATCCTACCTGAAACCAATGATAGATGAATATCGGGAACGTAAAGATGTGATCAAAGAAAAATTCAGGGAAATCGGAAACATAAAATTTGTAGAACCCGAAGGGGCATTTTATTTCTTCGCTGATTTTTCATACTATATTAACAAGATGGGATTTAAAGATGATAATGACTTTTCTATGGATATCCTCAATAAACTGCAAATAATAGTTGTCCCCGGATCTGCATTCGGCGCTCCCAATTATCTCAGGATCTCGTATGCCACTTCACTTGATAAGATTAGGGAGGGACTGATCAAGATCGAAAAATATTTAAAAGGGTAAGATGGATCTTGATTTTAAAGACAGAACCTTTTCTTTTCTGAAACTGAAAAAGAAAAAAATGAGGAGGCGGGTTCTTTTCTTTTCATTTATTTTCATAATATTTGCTTCCTTTCTATCCTACAAAGATCATTCTTCACTTAAAAAAATAAAAAAAGCAGAGGATCTGCTTGTATCCGGAAAAATAATCAAATGTCTCGATCTCCTTGAAGATCAGGGGACGCCTTTCTTTAGAAGGTCATCATTCCGGGAGCTGAAAGGTGTCGTGAACCTGATCCTGAATAACACAAACAAGGGGAAAGAAATACTCTCCGGGACAACTCCCGGGAGATCATCTGTCGGTTCCGAAAAAATTTTGGCATTTATGTCTGATAATTGTTACTACAGACCTCTTGAGATATATTCTGCCCTCCTCCCTGAGAACTCTGACTATGTTAAATTCTACAAAATTGTTTCAGCCACATCACTTTACAGTCAGGAAGAATCAGAAAAAAGGATAAGAAACTTCGATCCGAAAGAACATGATAAATATTTCAAATATCTTGAGATACTTAAAAACATTAATAAAAAAGTAAGAGAAGGAAGAATTGAGTTTGCATTCGACCGGAACGGAGAGGCCCTGGCCTCCTTTGATATCAAAACCGGAAAATGCATCTCCATGGTGCCCGGGATAGATTTTAGTGATTTTGATAAAGATCTAAGAATGGGATTAAAATATATCAGACTCTCGATCAACAAAAATATCCAGTTAAAGCTTCATAAACTTTTCAAAAACTATTTCGGGTCTTTTGTTCTGAACGATCTTGAAGATGGAAGCATTGTTGCATCCTACTCGAAACCGTTCAAAAAAAGAACAGGAAATGCTGCACTTACCGATGAATATGAACCCGGTTCAATTATTAAACTGATCACACTTTTTTCTTACTTCAATTCAACAGGGGTCAGGATCTTCCCATTCAATTGTATCGGATACACTTCATACGACGGAAAGATCTTTTATGACTGGATAAGACACGGAATACTCCAGTCTCCGGAGATGGCTCTTTCCCGCTCATGCAATATTGCTTTTGCCGAGATGGGGATAAAGACCGGGAAGGAAAAAATTTTCAGTACACTCGAAGGCTTTATGTTCAATTCAAAGCCGGTCAGGGATGGTATCTTTCAATTTAAATTCGGAAAATTTATTTCGGAGTTCAATGGAGAAAGAGACCTGGCAAATATTTCAATAGGACTTGATCATATTTCGATAACCACGATCCACTCTGCTATTATATCTTCCATAATTGCTCAGAACGGAAATATTATATTCCCTTACATCATTATGAGCAATCAGAACGTTTTCGGACTTGGATACTATAATCATACAACTGCATATAAAACAGTCTTTTTAAATAACCGATATTTCGAAGATGTTAAATTGGGGATGAGAAAAGTTACCACTGATACTGATGGAACAGGGAGACGAGCAAAGGTGGATTTCATGGACATAGGGATCAAAACCGGAACTGCCGGTGAAAAAAGTAAGGGACTCGACTCCATTTTAACCGGGTTCTTCCCATTTGAAAAACCTAAGTATTCATTCGCTTTTCGTCTCGAACACGGGGGCAAAGCGGAATACAACGGTGCTCTGTTTTTGAAGAGGTTCTTAAAAGAATTCTACAACAGGAAATAAAAACAATGAAGATCAGAATAAACATAACATTAACTATACTATTATTATTACAGGCATCCTTGTTCTTCCCGAGAACAGTAGTATTCCCTTTCAAAGTGAATTCTGCAGAGAACAGATCACACCAATGGCTCGGAAGAGGGATATCTCTCTATCTGAGTTATGGCCTTAAGCTGAATGGCATAGACACTTTTTCTGATAATGAAGGAAGATGTTTACTGAAAAGCCTTCACATCAAATTTCCGTATAATGTTTCCAAAGCGTCAATTATCAGAGCGACAAAACTTATGCGGGCTGACCGACTGATATGGGGAGAGATAATAACCTCTCCCGATCAGGAAAAAGAGATATTGAACATCAGGGCCTTTATTTTAGACGTCCGCAATTTAGATCACAAATACCTCCCCGTGATCAAAGGAAAGATAACAGACCTGTTCTCAGTTCAGGAAGACCTTTTAAGGAACCTTATCGCATATTCATCTGAGACAAGAACAGATCCCGGTTTCCCTGAATTGAAACTTGACCTCAGAAACTATGAAAGATTAATAAAGGGACTCATGATCGATGACAATAAAAAAAGAGTGAAATTCCTTGAAAAGATCAGCACTGAATTGAGTAGTGATCCTGAAATACTATCATTTGAACTTGCCAGAGCTTATTTTTTAAATAGCGATCTTACTTCTGCCAAAAAAGCACTCGACCGGATCGATCCAAATGGACTTTTCAGGGGAGGGAAATTCTTCCTTTCCGGAGTTATAAATTATCTTTCCAGTGATATTGATACAGCTTTCTCAGATTTTTCAAAAGTTCTTGAATGTGGCGAATGTAAATATGAAGCAATGAATAATATTGCACTTGTTCATGCATTGAACAATGAATATTCTGAAGCAATGGATTCAATAAAAAGGTCGGTTAGATCGGGGCAAAGATCCGAGTCGTTCTTTAATGCCGTAAACATATCCAGTCTTATAAAGGACAGGGAAACAGCCTGGAACTTCCTTATGGAAGGGTTGATCCTATATCCTTCAGATGGAGACCTGATAATACTGTTCTTTGATTTTCTTGAACAATCCCCCCATAAAAATTTGATAAAACCGGCATTTCTTAAATTCCTTCCCGGATTTGCTGCAGATCAGAATGAGAGAAAGATATTTTTCAAACTTATTAATCCGTTTGTGTTTTCCGGAGAAAAATATGACATGGAATTTCCAAATGGCAATAATGATTCTGCTCTTATTAAAAGCAAATATAACAAAGATGAGATCGAAAAAGAACTGATCACAAATCCTTTCCTCCCTGAAAATCACTCGAGACTTGCATTTATTTTCTTTAAAGAAGGGAAATTGGAATCTGCCCTTAATCATGGCCATGCAGCATTGTACCTTCTGAGAAATCCCCAAAATTTCATCTTCATTCTAAAAGTACTGAAAAAGCAGAGAAACAGAGATGAGCTCAAGAACATGCTGATCGAAGCACTTAAATATTTCCCTGACAATGAAGAATTAAAGAACTTCCCCCTTAATTAAAGATCTTACATGATCATCCTAAATCCCGGTGATATTTGAAACAGCCAGTTTTTTCCCATTCTGGTCATAAGCACTGAACTTGTAACTATAGTTTTTATCTTTTTCCAGATATTTATCCAGATACTTGAATGAGTCGTTGGTAAGGTCCGAACTTCCGAATTGAGTGAGAAAAACAAAGTTCCCTCCATCTGTACTTCTCTCAACAACAAAGTTCGATATGGCAGTATGTAATTTATTATCAACTGTAAATGTAAGTTCACCATAATTCCGGGAGAGGATCCAGGCTCTCTCATTTTTCCTTTCTGCAGTGATATTCAGATTAATAATTACACTCTTCTGAAAAGTTACTACAATACTATGGTCGTCCCGGACATTTGGAATAATATAGGGATTCGAGACCGGTTGAATAACTCCATTATCGGTTATTGTCGCTATTTCATAACCGGCATTCGGAGATATATTTATTGATGCCGCCTCGTTGTATGAAACATTCTGAGTCGAAGGAGAAACACTACCGTTTCCTCCGCTTACTGACGCATTTACCGTGTAAGATTCAAGAGAAAATGTCACCTCTACTATATGATCTGCTATCACATTATTGATTTCGTACGGATCTGCTAAAGCCTGGGACACTCCGTTATCAGTGATAGTTGCTATTATATAACCGGCATTCGGAGATATATTTATTGATGCCGACCCGTTGTATGAAACATTCTGAGTCGAAGGAGAAACACTACCGTTTCCTCCACTTACTGATGCGATCACGGTATAATTCGTTGAAATGGTAACAGAATCCGAGTCATTCCCGCCTGCAGGATCGTCCTCGGTGAAAGTATTGACCGTGGCGGTATTAGTAAATGACCCCCCTGTTGTAACGGTGGCAACTATCTCAAGGGTCTCTGTTGTCCCGTTTGATATATTCCCCACACTCCACAACCCAGAAACATTATTATAACTCCCGACAGTAACATTTGCCGATTGAAACAAAAGTCCTGTAGGGAGAATATCGGTCACATCTACACTTGAAGCATCTGCAGGACCGTTGTTTGTAAGATTTATGGAAAAAGTCACATCGCTTCCCTCATTGGGATAACTATTGTCCACGGTCTTTAAAACCGATAGATCAGCATTGAACGAGAACTTTGTGACAAGACCATCATAACCTCCGGAATGATTTCCCTGATAAGGATTAAATGTAGGAAAGTTAGAAGAAAGTGTATGGCCTGTAATATAAACATCTCCAATGTGATCAACATCAATACTGTGCACATATTCGGTATTATTTCCACCAAGATATGTGGAATAGACCAGTACATTTCCTGAAGAGGAAAGTTTGGTTACAAAAGCATCCCCCCCACCGACGTTGCCAGCCTGATAAGGATATAATGTGGGATAGTTAGCAGAATTCGTGTAACCGGTAATGTAGGCATTGCCTCCGGAATCAATTTTAATATCATACCCATAATCGCTATTGGTTCCTCCAATATATGTTGAATAAACAAGGGTGCTTCCCAAAGGGGAAAGTTTGGTTACAAAAACATCAGCGGACCCGGCATTATTCGCTTGATAGGGATTTAATGTGGGAAAGTTAGTTGAATCCGTGTAACCGGAAACATAAGCATTTCCACTGGCATCAATGTTAATTCCCTGGACACGATCACTTCCATTTCCTCCGAGATATGTGGAATAGATCAAGGTACTTCCCGAAGGAGAAAATTTCGTTATATAAGTATCCCAACTTCCGGAATTACTAGACTGATAAGGATTTAATGTGGGATAGTCAGCAGAATTCGTGTAACCGGTAATGTAGGCATTGCCTCCGGAATCGACCTCAATTTCATACTCATATTCATTACCACTTCCTCCAATATATGTTGAATAAATAAGGGTACTTCCTGAAGAGGAAAGTTTAGTTACAAAACCATCATTAACTCCGGCATTATTCGCTTGATAGGGATTTAATGTGGGAAAATTAGTTGAATATGTGAAACCGGTAATGTAAACGATCCCAGTGGCATCAAGGTTAAGATCATATCCGAAGTCGTCAGCATTTCCTCCAAGATATGTGGAATAGACCAGGGCATTTCCCGAAGAGGAAAGTTTGGTTACAAGAACATCATAACTTCCGGCATGACTACTCTGATAAGGATTTAATGTGGGATAGTCAGAAGAATTAGTAAAACCAACAATGTTGGCTATACCGCTGGCATCTACTTCGATAGCCTCTGCATAGTCTCCTCCACTTCCTCCAATATATGTTGAATAGACAAGGGCATTTCCCGAAGGGGAAAGTTTGGTTACAAAAACATCATATCCTCCGGCATTATTACCCTGATAATAATTTAATGTGGGAAAGTTAGTTGAAGATGTGGCTCCGGCAATGAAAGCGCTTCCACTTGAATCAACAGTAATACCAAAACCCCTTTCTTCAGAGCTCCCACCCAAGTAAGTTGAATATACAAGCACCATCGGGTCGATTACCAATGGTCTTTTTTTATCGTATTTTCCTATTGCAAATCCGTAAGTATTTTTATCTGTTTTTTTAAAGGTAGCTTTGATCTCTGCAAATTCACTCTTTACCTGAGGGCTGAAAGACACACCCCCAACATTAATATTTTGATAGGCAAACGGTTTCTTATGAACCAGGGTCCCGAATCTTGTCCTGATATCGAGATCACCCTTTTTATTTACAGAAACTTTCTTTACATTTTTATATTCAAATTTTATATCTGAAGGATCACCATCAGGTTTGATTATCCAGTCGTACTCGATCTCTTTTTCGATCCCATAGATCTTAAGGTCAATATTCGGATAAATATCTTTATACAATACGGCTTTGGACGTAACTATATCTTTTTTCCATTTGGATGGATCCTTTCCTATAAAATAATTTACTCTGTGTAGTGTTTCTTCCACAGCCACAATTTCAGGGTTCCTGTTCGCTCCGACAAACAACAATCTCGAAACATCCCTGAAAGATGCCTTTGAATTAAGATCTGTAATAATATTCTCAGCCTCTTTTGGCTGAAGCTGATGGTTGAAACCAGATGGTTTAAGGTTTTCTCCTGTCCCCTGATTACTTATGCTGTCAAATATTAATCCCTCTTTTGTAATCCACAGAGTGTACCGGGATGCCTTTGCATAGAAAGCAGATCTCTTATCCACCTGCCCCTCATTGGGAATAAAATAGATTGGGATTTTCCCGTAGTTGACATCAACTTTTGGTGTTTTCCCGGGCTTTGATCTCTCCCCTTGCAACTTAACTGCAGACGAGAACAGCCCCTCTCCTCCGGATTGAATACCTTTCTCGGCAGATTCCGCTCCAGTAAAGGTACCTGTCCCTAAATAGACCAACACAAAAATAACGAGTGTAAAAATCCGCAAACATTTCTTCATTGTTCCTCCAGTATTATAATAAATACAGAACAACTCCTTCTTAGCAGTTCCGCTTATAATCACATTAAATGGGGTTGTTATGACCATATTCATGGTTTGTACAACAACCTTTTTTTTAACTATATAAAATGTTTGCAGAGATCACACAAAATTAAAATATACATTATCTGAAAAAATATACAATGTTTTTAACAAAATAAAAAAACATTTCAGAGAATATAAAAAACTCAAAAGAGCTTCCCCCTTAACCGGAATTGAGATATTTTTACTATTTCCTGACAATATTATTGCTTTATGCCATTATGTATTTGTGATAATCTCATTTAAAGAAAAAGAGACTGGAAAAATTTGAAGTGGAAATTAAGAGAAAGTTAATTAGGGCAGAATTAATAAGAATCAAGAAATTTATGTTTAATGATAAAAGCTCTTTACAACATCATGTTCAATAACAGGAAGAAGATAAATAGATCATATAATAGGTAATCGGAGGAAATATGAAAAGAATGACATTTTTTATAACAGTAATAGCAATGCTGTTCTCTCTGCCTGTTCTTTCGGCAGAAGCAAAGATGGATATTTTAAAGAAAGAGATCAAGATCGTTCTTGATGATTCTGAGCAGGGATGGAACAGCGGGGATCTCGAGAAATATATGGAGTGTTATCACAGATCTGAAAAGATGAGATTTGCCGGGAACGGTTCATACAACTTCGGATGGGAAAATACTTTAAAAAGATATAAGAAAAGCTATCCTGACAAGAAAGCAATGGGAATACTTTCCTTTACAGATGTTGATATCACAGTTATCAGTAATGATGCAGCACTGGTATTCGGAAGATGGACCCTGACCTATCCTGATAAAAGAAGGACAGGCCTTTACACTCTCCTTCTGAGAAAATTTAAAGAAGGGTGGAAAATCGTCCATGACCACTCCTCCTCCGGGGAATAAGCTGCATAACACCCTGAAGTTTTCTTGACAGATTTCGGAGTAAATGCTACTATCGGTTTTTCTTTCCGGGCTTGTTCCGGTTTATTACAAAATGTGAGGTATCAATGAAAAGGAAAGAGAGAGAACATCTCAAAGAAGATCCATTTGCAAATTTTATTCAGTTGGTTATTGAAAAATTCGAAAAATTCAGGAGAGAGATATTTATTATATCCGGAGTTCTCGTAGTCATCGTTCTAATTATAATAGCTGTTCTACTACTAAGGTCCGGTTCCATCTCCAAAGATAATCAGAATTTTGCATCGGCACTTGAGATCTGGAATTCTACGACTATGACATCCGATCAGAAGATAGAGGAACTGTCATCTTTAAAAAAAGATAAGGGTATATCATCTGTGATAACTTTCTACATGGCCTCACTCTATTATGAAAAAGAAGATTTTTTAAAAGCGAAAGAGGTCCTTTCCGAATACAAAGGGAATAATAAGCTTTTAGATGACCAAAAAAAGCTTCTGGATGCTGAACTTTATATTGCACTAAAAGAAGTAAAGAAAGGACTCGATATACTTCACCAGTTGCTCTCGGACTCAAGATCAGAGATCACAAAAGATTTTCTCCTTCTCAGGATCGCTAAGATCAATATAAAGGAAGGGCTGAAAAAAAGTGCAAAAGAAAACTTGATCAGATTAATGAATCAATTTCCTCAATCAATATACACCAGAGAAGCACAAGTTCTTTTATCCGGTTTTTCAGAATAATTATTATATAGCAGTTATTTCTTATTATTATTTGAAAATTTTTCTTTTACGATCTCGGTAACTTTTCTAAAATTAACTTTCCCGCTTCCCATCTTCGGAAGTTCATCCATAACCAGAAAATTTTTCGGTAAAGCAATAGAGGGGAGATCGGATGCCATTTCTTTCAAAATACTTTTCTCGTCGATCGGTTTTGTTATTGCAGCAATGACCTTAGCACCCTTCAAATAGTCGGGGATCTCCACAACACAGCAATCAGTTTCAGGAGGCAGCAGCTCCGTCAGTACACTTTCAACCTTTACAAGTGATACCATTTCACCACCGATCTTTGCAAATCTCTTTAGACGGCCTCTGTGCCACACATATCCGTCCTCATCGATCATACCCATATCTCCAGTGTCATACCATCCGTCTTTGATCCTTAAAGAAGTTTCTTCCAGATCATCGAAATATCCCTTCATTACATGATCACCTTTCGTAAGCAGTTTCCCTTCCTGCCCTCTGGGGACTTCGTCACCACTATTTATATCTGCGATCTTTACTTTTACGTTTGGCAAAGGTTTCCCGGTACTTCCCGGCTTGTTTGCATTTGGAAGATTTACAGAGATAACCGGACTTGTCTCGGTGCATCCATATCCTTCCAGAAGAGTTATTCCATGCTTCTTCTTATAACCTTCACGAAGAAGTTCCGGGCACTTGTCCGCACCTGCAACTGCAATTCTGATCGAAGAAAGCTCTCCCGGCTCGGACTGTCTGAGATACCCGTTGAAGAATACCGGGGTTCCCAACATCAGAGATACATTCTCTTCTTTAATTATCTGTACTGTTTTTCTATATTCCAGAGGATTCGGATAAGTAACGACAGTGAGACCTCTCAACAATGGAAGCCAGAAATTAGTATTGTATCCGAAGACATGGAACAGAGGCAGGTTCCCGAGGAAAATATCATCATTCGATAGTTTAAGACTGTTAAATATATCGACAACATTAGCAGCAATGTTCTTATGGGATAACTGAACTGCCTTAGGATCTTTCTCACTTCCTGATGTAAACAAAATCACAACGTTATCCTCTTCATGTGCTTTAGGTAAAGATCTTTTTATAAAACTGAACGGCATTTTTGATCTTAGTGCCGCCCTGATCTTATCGAACGGGGAGATCTTCGTCATAATGTCCTCAATAAATACCATTCCGTGGACGAAACGACATCCGATCTTTTCTACCAGAGCCTTAGATGTTATTATGGTATTAAACCCGCACTTATTCTGTGCATATTCACAATTCTCTGCTGCACCGGTAGAATAATTGATCATTACAGGGACATTTCCCGACATCAATATTCCCATCGTTGTTAACATTGCACCTGCCGAATTCGGGATCATAACACCTATAAAACCTTTTTTATAACTTTTGAATTTTTCAGAAAGCATGAGTGAGGCAATAAGAGCTTTCCCAAAATTAACCTTAGATTCTCTTCCTCTGTCAATTATCGCATATTTTTTTCCGTTCTTTTTAGCAATCTTGATAAATTCTTCATGTAAGATCATATTACCTCCAGATAAAATATTTTCATTTTAGAAAAATATAGCATAAATATAATTTTTTTTAAACAAATACAAAATTCTCCCACCACCCACCCCGAAGGGGAAGTACCAATTCTAAATTTTGTACACATAAATGAGGGACGGTTCTCAACTTTGTGTACAGTTTCGGATTTAATTAAGGCGAAATACCTTTCGCCCCTACGACCTCCGGTCTCATGAACAGGGTAGACGCAAGGCCTACCCCTACAATCACTATTATCCTATGCACTAATGATGTTCACGAAGTGAACCAATGACTATCAATGACAAGCCCTATAATTCTAAATTTAAGGTTTTTATTTTTAGCTGAATGCTGAATGCTGAAAGCTGAGGGCTGAAAGCCGAAAACTTCCATTTCATATCAGCCCCTCAATCCCATATCCCAAACATGCCGAAGGCTGTGAACTGATGATTTGATACAATTTATGAATGTTGATATAATAAAAATTGGCAATTACTATTACAATTATCCGTTTGACCTTATGAAAGCATTGATCAAATATAAATTAATATACATACTGTTCTTATTGTTATTTATTCCTGTCGGAAACATGAAACTGATCTCCGGGAAAAGAAATGCAGATCTCAAAATAATCAACTACCAAAAATATCTCAATAAAGAATTCAAAAAGAGAAAACGGATAAATACAAAATTTATCATAATACATACTTCAGAAGCCGGAAAAGTAAGTACATTGAGAACCCTTTCAAGAGGGAAAAGGGTCGGACGGAGAAGGACGAAAGGGGGGCATGCCAATTATACCATTCTGAGAGACGGGAAAATTTACAGGATCTTGAATCACATATACAGAGCGGATCATACCGGATTAAGCATGTGGAACGGAATAGATGACCTGAGCTCTCATTCCATAGGTATTGAACTGGTAGGTTACCATTACGGAACCATCACCTTTGAACAATACAGATCATTAACCCCTCTCCTCAAAGAACTTCAAGGGATCTATAAAATACCTGACAAGAATATACTTACTCACAGCCAGGTTTCATACGGAAAACCCAATTTATGGTTTAAAAGAAATCACAGAGGCAGGAAAAGGTGTGCTCTAAATTTCAACAGGTCCAGAGCCGGACTGATCGGCAGATGGACATTTGATCCGGACGTACGGGCTGGAAGACTTACCTCGGATTTCCAAACCAGAAAAATATTCTATTCTTCATACAATAATAAAATGGTAAAGATAGAACCCTCGAAAAAAGAAGAAGTGACCCCGTTGGAACAAACAGTCGAAGAAAGTAAGAAAGAAGCCGTCCGTACATCAAATATAATAAATCATGACAATACCGCATGGAATATTGCCGGTGAAGATTATGACGATCCGGAAACACTATATATCCTTCCCTCCGGGAAAAAAATAAGAGGCAATAATGCCGGAGCCCTGATAGGATGGGGAAATATCCCCCGGGGAACCCGAGTGGTCCTGAATCAACCTGAAGAAATTGAAACGTCCCGTGGCCCTATCTTTACTATTTCCGGAAACCTTACAGCATGGAGTTATGCGGGGAAAGAGTATAAAAAAAGATCAACATTCTATATATTCCCGAACAATAAGATCAAGAACGGTACAAAGATAAAAGACTGGGACTCACTTCCGTCCGGGGTCAGAATGATAATCGGATACAAAGGCCCTTTCATCCTCGGTGCGAGGAAGGGAAGGACAGCATGGAGCATTGCAGGAAAAGATTACAACAAAGAGAATACTATATACTATATACCCGGGAAAGGGATCGTAACCGGAAACAAGATGACCTCATTCAGTAACCTTCCTCAATATTCAAAGATCTTTTTAAAAGGAGAATAATAATGGAATGGAGAGCAAGCCATATTTTAATAAAAAACAACAGCCTTGCAAATAAAATACTTAAAGACCTGAAAAGCGGAAAAAAATTTTCTGACCTTGCAAAGGAATTCTCAATATGTCCGAGTAAAAGCAAAGGGGGAGACCTGGGGTGGTTCGGCCCCGGACAGATGGTAAAAGAATTTGAAGAATCTGTAAAAAAGCAATCTAACGGAAGTATCAGTAGAATTGTAAGGACCAAATTTGGCCTCCACATCATAAAAAAAACAGGACAGCGATGACCGGAAAGAGTGTAAAAAAAACGATCTGGAAAGGGGGGACAATGATCTATCCTCTCCCGACACCAATGATCACATGCGGAGATATTGACGGAGAATATAACATTATTACTATCGCATGGACAGGAATAATATCGACCGAACCCCCCAGATGTTATATATCGGTAAGACCAAAAAGATATTCACATAAAATGATAAAAGAGAATGGCGAATTCATAATAAACCTGACCACAAATGAACTCGCCTTTGCGACAGACTGGTGCGGCGTCAAATCCGGAAAGGATACCGATAAGTTCAAAGAAATGAAATTAACCCCTCAACGTGCCATTGACGTCAAACCTCCTCTTATAGCCGAATCCCCTATAAATCTGGAATGCAGGGTTTTTGATGTTCTGAATATGGGATCCCATGATATGTTCATGGCAGACATTCTGCGGATCCATGCAGACGAAGAATATATTGATAAGAAAACCGGCGCTTTCAATCTTAACAAAGCTGCTCCTATCTGCTATTCACACGGGAAATACTATACTATCGATAAATTCGTTGGGAAATTCGGCTTCTCGGTTAAAAAGAAAAGGAAGAAAAGAAGGAGGAAAAAATAATGGCCGGATACAGTTATTCATCTCTTTCAAACTTCGATAATTGCCCGAGAGCTTTCGAGTTCAGATATATCAAAAAAATACCCGAGGCATTCCAATCGATAGAAGCTTTTATGGGAAGTACTGTCCATTCAGTGCTTGAGATGATCTACCGGAACAGGGATATAGGGCTGACAACCGACGAATTGGAACTGCCGGGAATATTCAGGAAGATATGGGACAACACATATAATGAAAAGATCAAAATAATAAAAAGTGAGAATGATATTCTTTATTATATTGATCGGGGGATCAGATTACTCACCGGATATTATAAAAACTCATTTATAAATGATACAAGCAAGACCATCTCGCTGGAAGAAAAGTTCAAGATCAATCTGAAGGAAGGAACAGAATTCAGGGGAATAATCGACAGGCTTTCAAGGACAAATGATGGCATCCTCCGGGTAACAGATTTTAAGACCGGATCAGTCTCAGGTCCCCTCGAGAATCTCCAGCTCCCATCCTATGCACTCTATATTTTTGATACAAATAATGAAGCAGAGATAGAACTCTGTATTGAGGACCTGAAGCAGAAAGAAACAAAAATTGCCAAAGTAAAAAAAGAGATCGCAAAAAGTACAAGAAATAAACTTATTTCAAAGATCAGCGTAATTGAAAAAACCACTGAGTTTAAAGCTATTTCCGGCCCACTATGCAGATGGTGCGGCTACAATGAGATCTGTTCTGATTATCTAAAAAAAAAGGACAGTGATCCCGGAGAGATCAAATACTGCCCGAAATGCGGAAGTCCTCTGAGGGAAAGGAATGGGAAGTTCGGGAAATTCCTTGGATGCAGTTCTTATCCACAATGCACCTTCACGAGAAAGATGGAATAAGATCACAGAGTATTTATAACAGAAGTTCTTTGATCTTTCCCGTTTCTCTTTTCATCAGTCTGTAACCTTCTTCTATTGCTTCATCTGCCCGGTCAAAATCGAAAAGTCTGAAATCTCCGAGTCGCGGTTCAATAACAATATCTGGCGGATCAGTTTGAAATGCGTTCTTTGTTATGCTCCTCTGCATAATGTGAGCAGAGTTATCAATAATCTCCAGAATATTAGGAATATGTTCCTTAGAAAGGATATTATCAAATTTCGTCCTGATAGCTCCGCTGATCTCTTTGTATTTCTCTTCCAACATTTCCGGAATACGTTTGTTCCGGTCTGTATCTTCATCACTCCCGGGATTCGTTCTGAGCCCCACTCGTTCTTTACCGTTGGTATTTCCTTCAACTATACAATTGTTAAGATCAACTGCAATAACAACATCCGCCCCCATCTTACGGACAATATTTACAGGAACCGGATTAACTATACCCCCATCAACAAGTACCCTGTCCCCATATTTGAATGGAGTAAATACCCCGGGTATGGCTACACTTGCTCTTACTGCATCCATTACTTTTCCTGAATCAAATCTCATTTCATCTCCGGTTAAAACATCAGCTGCAACTGCACAAAAAGGTATCGGAAGATCTTCCAAAAGAATGTTCTCGTAATACTTTGAAAGTATTCTGAACAATTTTTTCCCCCGGATAAATCCACTCCCCGGAATAATAACATCAAGATATGATACTATTTTTTTCCAATCCAGACTTCTTGCAAATTTTTCAAATTTTTCAAGATCTCCTAAGGAATAAACCGCTCCGACAACAGACCCGATCGATGTGCCCGAAATAAAATCAACACTGATCCCCGCTTCATCCAGAGCATTGAGGACCCCAATATGGGCCCATCCACGAGAAGCACCGCTTCCGAGTGCTATACCCAGTTTTTTTCTCATTTAATTATCTCCCCGGCCATTCTAACCGAATGATCTTCAAATTTCCATTTCCTGCAAAGAACAAAATCAGTTATAATAATATTGAACTACGAATACTCAGGAGGCTGAGATGAAAAATTTCACACAGGATGATTCAAAGGTCGAAGTTACAGGAACCGAAGCAAAATATTATGATACCTTCATGAATATCATAAGTCTCGGGACCTATCCTTCATTCATTAAGAAAGCTATAAGGGACATGAAATTAAAAGAAGGTGAGGAAATCCTGGATCTGGGATGCGGCACCGGCAGAAATGATTGCCTGATGCTCAAATATATAGGCGACAAAGGAAAGATCACAGGGATAGAAATAGGCGAAGAAATGAAGAAAAAATTCCTGGCAAATTGTAATAAACCGAATGTCGATCTTATTAATAACAGGATAGATCATCCTTTTGATTTGCAGAAAAAATTTGATACGATCTTTATCTCATTTGTTCTTCATGGATTTATCCAGGAAAAAAGAGAGATCATTATCAACAATGCGAAAAATTCCCTTAAACCGGGAGGAAGATTCATAATCCTTGATTATAATGAATTTGATATTGACAGATCAGGTTTTATAACAAGATTTGCCATTAGAAAAATGGAATGCCCGTTGGCAGAAGATTTTATTAACCGGGACATTAAATCAGTATTGAAGAAAGTGGGTTTCAATAGTTTCTCCGAAGATCTTTATTATGGGAAAAAGGTAAGACTTTTAACAGCCGGACTTAACTGATTTCTTATTCTGAAATAAAAACAATCTGCACAGGGTCAATGGTATTTCAAAAACAATATCATTATTACCAGACACCTTCTGTTCCGGAAAAACAGATCCGGCTGACATTAATTTGAAAAAATGGAAAAACTCAAAAGTGAAATAAGAGATCTTCCAGGGAGAGTTCCCTATCTGGATTATTTCCGCGGAATTATTATTCTATTAATGATACAGGGACACACATTCAGGGCTCTTCTGGACAAAAGTGTTAAAGCGGGATCATGGTTCGAAATTCACGAATTCATTCATGGAGTTGTTGCACCCGGTTTTCTTTTCCTCGCAGGATTTCTTTTCTATCACACAATTCATAATAAAGAAATGCCCCGACTTATTCAAAAAGGGAAACATATTTTCGGTGTTATCATTCTGGGATATTTTCTTCATCTCCCATTCTTCTCTTTGCAGAAGATCATCCATCTCTGGGGAACCGGGATTGAATACAAATTCTTAAATATGGATATCCTTCAGACAATAGGATATTCACTCCTGATCGTCCTGCTGATCTGGATCCTGATAAGAAAGTACTTTATTTTTACCGTTATTCTTATGATGTCTGCAGACATAATTTTTCTAATGTTTAAAATCATTCCGGATAATATATTTCTTGCATCATTTTTTGATAAAAGCATATCGCAGTTTCCCCTTTTCCCCTGGTCTTTCTTCCTTTTATTGGGAATTCTAACGTCACGGTTCGTTAAAAAATTCAATCCCGCAGTTTTACTATTCTCCTTACTTCTCCTTTTTACCGCAGGTCTTTTCCCCGATGTTCTGTTCCGTACAATTTCGGATTCGGGAAAAGTGCTGTTCCTGTTTTCCGTAGTTCAACTTCTTCCTGAAACATCATCGAAACCTCTTACCTTATTCCTCAAAGCATCAAGAGAAAGTCTTTTCCTGTATATGTCTCATCTGATGATCGTTTATGGTTCGGTCTTAAATCCGGGATTGAACTATTTTTTTAAAGACTCACTCAGTTTCCCGATCACAACATCGGTATTTATTGCACTTGCGGTCACTGTTTACTCATTTTCATATTTACTAACCGGAATTAAATCAAAAAATCCGGGGTCATTCAACAGGTTTAAATATTCCGTTTATACTTTTCTAACAATAATTTTTATTTTTAGAAAATGGTAATTAACAAACGATTATCTGTTTTTAGGAATTACTTTTCCTTCTAATGTCAGATAAGATCCGGAAAGATTTGCGGTCAGACAGGAATGTACAGGGATAATCCCGATAATGTCACCAATCGATATCGAATTAAAAAAACCCTCATCCACCTTTATAACCGAGTGTTCCTGAGAAACAGAAGTTACAAATGCTTTATCTGAGAACCTGTCCCATCCGTCCGCTTTAATATGTACCGGTCTGCCAAAGATGGTTATACCTGAGGGATTTTCCAGTCTCTCTTTTGAAAGCCGGACTGCTCCGCCATACACGACAATTTCCCCTCTGCTCAAATTTTTTGAGATGACCGGAGTTGCCAGAACAACTGCAATATCATCAAATCCACATGAACCGAGTTCCAGTTGCATAAGATCATAGAAAACAAAGTTACCCGGTCTGACCTCATCAACACCGGAAATATCATCCGCGATAGATATGGAAGGAGTATCACCGACAGAAATTATCAGATCGGGGAATTCTCTTTTATATTTATTTTTCAATCCGTTAAGTTTGATCTTTGCTTCTTTAAAAATGTTCTCGATCTCCGATCTTGAACCCGCATTATAACTATGTCCCGCATGGGTAAGGAATCCGGCAAAATCAAGATATTTTCCGCTTGCAATTATATTTAACACTTGATCAATGGTGGAAAGATCATCAAAGCGAATTCCGGTTCTGTGGTATCCTGTATCGATCTTGATAAAAACCGATGCTCTGCCTGAAAGTTTATTATTTAGAAATCGGGCTACTTCAAACGAGTCAACGAGGAGATTGAGTTTTACTCCGGCTTTAAGGAGATCATTTATCTTTTCGATCTCAAGGATATTTACAGTCAAGGCAACGGTAATATCATCCCATCCGTCTTCAGCAAAATACCGTGCCATGTTAATAGAAGAAACAGTTATCCTGTCAACCCCTTCATCTCGAAACCACCTGCCGATCTCAATTGAATTGTGTGTCTTGAAATGGGGTCTGAAGATCACATCCGCCCCGGTGGCTTTCTTCTGCATTGATCTTATATTTGAGCGGCATTTCTTTTCATCAAGAATAAAAGTTGGTTCTGTTATATCCATTTTTCCCATTCCCGATTGTATTACTTCCGACACAATATTTCCACTTTCACCAACCCCATACCCTAAATCCCATCCGATGGCTGTGGGCTGAAAGCTGAAGGCTGAGGGTTGAGGTCCAGTGAAAAATGATAAACATTTTTGCGGTAGCAAAAGTAATCACGACA